>RGZZ01000588.1 GCA_010028905.1 Pseudomonadota bacterium
AGCGGCTACGGCTACAACGCCGTGGGCTGCGACGGCGTCTACCACCACTTCGACGGCTATGGCGACGTGCGCGACATGTCCGGCCACTACCGCCTGCAGCAGGACGGCTGGGGCAACTGCTATCGCACCCCCCCGGTCTACCACCCGTACTGACCGCGAGACGAAGCCCCCACATCACAAGAAAGGCCCGCTGCGTGCAGCGGGCCTTCTTCGTCTCAGCGGGTCGAGGAGACGCCGTCCACCCTGTCCTGGGGGGGACGCACGTAAAAGCCCACCTGCCAGAGATCATCTTCCCGCTCTCCGATGGCGAGGCGCCACACGTAGCGTCCACTGGGCAGCACGAGTGGCATGCCCTGCACTGCAAAGGCTGTATCGATGGGAATGCCGCGCGGCATGCCGGCAGGGCGTCCTACCTCGAGCTCAGCGTTGAGCTCGATGGGGGTCTGCGTGCCGGGGAGCATGACTGCGTGACCATCGGCGTCGTGCAGGAACAGCCGCACCTTCTTGCGCACGTTCGCCTCGTCCCAGGGCACCTCGACCCTGACCGCAAGGGCCCACTGAAAGGGCCCCGGTCCCGTCACGCTCCAGCCCCCGCCCAGAATGTAGAGCTTCCCGTTGATCTCCTGCGCCGACTCGCACAGGAGCATGGTCACGTGCATCTTGCCTCCTCGGGGAGGCAGCTGTCCGGGCCTCCGCTCAGCCCCTCAATTCCAAGCGCGAAGCGACAATCCTCCGAGCGAGGAGGAACGATGTGCAACACCCTCAACGAGCGCGAGCAGCCGGTTGAGAGGTGCCGGTTCCAGTGACCACGGGGGAGGCCAGTGCATCGACTGGACCATCGAAGTAGCCGTTGCGCTGAAGGAAATCCCGGGTCGAGGCATTCAATGTGGCCCCTGCGCCCGACGAGGGAGCGACGTGGGGCGCCAGCTCTCGCCACAGGGCAACCATCTCGGCAAATCTGGCGGCACTGTCCGGGTCATCGCGAAGGTCTTTGCCCTCCCCTGGGTCGGATTCCGGATCGTAGAGCTCTATTCGCGCCTGGGGGAACATCGTCACGACAAGCTCTCCGTGAGCCGCTCGCAGCCAGACCTTGACGGCGTAGCCCGCATCAGAGGGCTGCTGCCAGGGGTGCAGGCCCGCAAGCGTCGTAACCGCAAAGCGAGGCTTGTCTGCAGGCACCTGCTTCATCAGGCCCACGAGGTCGTTGCCGAGGAATGTCGCAGCTCGGTCGAGCCCTGTGAGGGCCAGCAGCGTGGGGGCCACGTCCTTGAGCCCGACCATCTCGCGGGTAGAGCGGCCCTGAGGGATGGAGGGCCCTGCCAGGATCACGGGGACGTGCGCAATTGAATCGTACCCGTGAACCGCATGCGTCACATAGCCGTGCTCACCCAGATCCCAGCCGTGATCTCCCACGACGACCACGATGGTGCTGTCGAGAAGTCCGCGATCCCGGAGAGCGTCGAGCAGATGGCCGATTGCGCTGTCGGTGCTTCTCACCGCCGCGGCATAGTGCCCCCGGAGATGCCCATAGAACCCCGGTTCCAGCGTCGTGGGCCTGTACTGATCCTTGTATTCCCGCGACAGGTTCGGATTGCGTGTGATCGCCGCGTACTCCTCCATGGAAGCGCCGGGATAGAACCTGCCGTCGAAGATGTGCTCCAAACCGCTCTGCATGGTCGACGCGAGGCGATGCTCGAGCAACGCGTACGGTGATCGGGGGTCAGGGCAGAGACCGCGAAACGGCGCGTGACAATCAGTACCGTGCAGGAACATGAAGAAGGCCGACCGATTCAAGCCATCGACCCACGACATGCCTTCATCAACACGCCTGGAGAGTTCCTGACACGACGCCTCGTTCTCCGTGTACACATCGAACCCCCGAGCGAAGCCGAACCCGGCGGCGATGTTGCCGCCACCCGTGAATCCGCCCGTCGCGTAGCCCGCGCGCTGATACAGCTCCGGCAGCGATGCCACGTCGTCTGCCAGCGTCATCGAGGCATTCGCCTCACGTGGATGACGGCTCGAGAAGAGCGCGATGTGAGAGGGACGGGTCCAAGTTCCCTCGCTGTAGGCCCGCAGACATGTGAAGCCTCTTCTGGCGAGGGCATCGAGGTTCGGGGTCAGGTCGTGCGTCTTCCCGATGACGTCTAGATAGTCGGCCCGCAAAGAGCAGGCCGAGACGATCACGACGTTGGTGCGGCCCGTGATCTTGTTCGCGAACATGCCGGCAGACGCCGTGCCCCCCCCCTGCGCGCGCAAGACATAGAGGCTCGCAATCTGGTTGCTCACAAGCAGCAGAGCAGCAAAGGCAAGACGCGCCTGCATCGTCCATCTACGACTCGCCCGCGACACAACAGCATCGGCCATTCACAGTAGAGTAACACATCGAACCACCAAAAAAGTGGGCAAAGGCGCAAACAAGAATTATTAACGGCATAAAATATGCTTTACAAAAAAAGAGAGTCACCACTGCAACCGCGACCCGCTTCCCGGAACATGCGCTGAAGCAGAGAGCGAGGCTGAGGCAATACGTCGCAGACGAGACCTTGCAGGCCTGAGTACAGACAATTTCCAAGAGCAACGGCTACACTGAGCGCATGGACATCTCGCTCGCACGCCTCTCCCCCTTCCGCGCCTGCAGAGTCCCGGTCAGCGGGTCGCGCCAGACAGCCGAGACACCGTCGCCCTCGATCTGCGCACACGACACGGTGACCCTGCACCACGTTTCCCCCAATCGCCCCGACAAGCACCTCGTGCAGACCTCGGCCGCCATCACCCTGGCCGCAGCCACAACCGCTCTCAACGGTCCCCTCGGT
>RGZZ01000589.1 GCA_010028905.1 Pseudomonadota bacterium
GGTGACGCACCGCCGAGAGGCTCACCGGTGACGAGCAGCGTGGTCGCGCCGTTCACGTCCTTCTGCACCGCGGCACGCGCGCGGCGAGCGCGGGCTTCCGCCCGATCGCGCCGCATGCTGGGCAGGCTCCCGGTGATGACGATGCGTTGGTCGCGCAGCGACGACGGAGCACGGGCCGGCCGCACCGGCTCGAAGGTCAGGCACTCGAGCGCTTCACGCGCGTCGCGGAAGCGGTCTTTTGCCAGCAGCGCGTCATAGAGCCATCCCATGAACCAGTCGCTGATCTCGAGGCGCCGCAGCATGAGGGTCGTCACCTCAGAGGCCTTCACCGTCTTGCCGCGCAGCAGGGCCAGCGCCAGAAGGGCGATCTGGTAGACGTCATCAGAGGGAGACCAGAAGTACTCGGGGACCGAGGGCGGCGCGAAGTCATCTGGCGGCGCGCCGTGCATGCGGCGCCGCCCTTCGGCGAGCGATTGCCGGGTGATGCCGAGGTCGCCAAGCATCAGTCGCTCGTCGCGGATGAACACGTTTCGCGTGGTGATGTCTCCGTGGCAGATGCTTCGGGGATGGAGGAGGTCGAGCACCTCGAGCAGCGGGCGGATGCTCTCGATGACGCGATCCTCGTCCCAGGCCGTGTCGTCCTGCGCAAGCCGGTCGGCCACGGTTCCCTCGGCCATCCACTCGAACACGAGCACGTACTTCACCTTGCGCGCGTTGCCCCAGCCGTCGAACACAGGGAAGGCGTCGAGCAGCTGCACCACGCTGTCATTGCGGGTGAGCAGGCGACCGAAGTAGGCCTCGCCGTGCCAGGCGATGGGGTGGAGCGAGACCTTGATGGCCACGGGCTCGCACTCGTCTTCGTTCTTGTCGAGCACAGCGCCGCGGTAGACCTCGCCGAAGCCACCCTGGGCCACGCGATTGGAGCGGACCTTGTAGTACTTCTCGGTGACGTCGCTTTTGAGGATGCGGTTGCGCGTGAGCAGTGGCATGTCCTGGTTTTCTTCGCGTTCCCCCACGCCTTGACCCTTCGAGGATCACGCGACTCATCTCGCGCTGAAGGGAACGACGCACGGGCACTTGAATGGCCCGACGATGGCGATTCGCATCTTCGTCACCGGCGGCACGTTCGACAAGGCGTATGACGAGCTTCAGGGCCGCCTGTACTTCAATGACACCCATCTCCACGAGATGCTCGGTCTCGGGCGCTGCCGCCTCGATGTCGAGGTGCGCACCCTGATGATGGTCGACAGCCTCGACATGACCGACGCTGATCGCGATGTGATCCTGCAGCAGTGCCGTCGCTGCCCCGACGAGCGCATCGTCATCACCCACGGCACCGACACGATGGAGATCACCGCACGGCTGCTCGGTGAGGCGGGTCTCGAGAAGACCATCGTGCTCACCGGAGCCATGATCCCCTACAAGTTCGGCAGCTCAGACGGTCTCTTCAACCTGGGCAGCGCCCTGGCATTCGCGCAGACCCTGCCCCACGGCGTGTACGTGGCCATGAACGGGCGCTTCTTCGACTGGAAGCGCGTTCACAAGGATCGCGGTCGCGGCGAGTTCGTCGAGCCGTAGGCCTGCCGCCGCTCTGCGCCCTCAGTGCGGGGGCGCGCTCTGGGGGGCGGGGACCGCTGCGGGCGCGGGTGCGGGTCGCGCGGCCAGGAACGTGGCCAGCGTCTCGCGCACCTCGGGCGCGTAGTACAGGCCTGTGTGCCCTCCGTGCGTGAAGACACGCGTGACCTCTGTAGGAGCGGGGTGGGCTTCGAGGTCGCGGAAGGCCTGAACGTCAGAGGCTTCGAGAATGAAGTCGTCGCTCGACACCAGCGTCATGACCGGCACCCCCTGGGCGCGGGCTGACGCGAGGAAATCGCTGTAGCGGCTGCTGTCGAGAACCTGCTCCGGGGTCGTGCCGTGGGCGGCGTACCAGGGGTCTCTGGCCACCTGATCGCGCAGGTAGTCATCGTAGCGCGTGGCGTTGAGCAGGGTCTGCTGCGCCTGCATTCGCTCTGCCATCGTGCCGGACGCGTCGCTGCGGTCGAGGGGCAGGCGCGGATCGCTGGCGTGGAGGTCGATCTCGGTCAGAAGAGACTCGAAGCCGCTGCGGAACCCCCAGTCGTCGACCAGGCGCCGTTCGCTGGAGCCGTCGCGGGTGGCCTGGAACGTCATCGGATCGATGTCATGGAAGTCGATGCGGTTTGTGCGGTTCAGGTATCGCAGGCCTGCGACCAGGGACGATCCGGCATGGGCGGTGTCGACCACCTGGTGCAGGCTGTCGAGGGCCCGCATCGACTGGCGCAGCCCCATCGGGGGAGACACCGCGGCGACGCTGCCGTTGATGATGGGGCGGTCGGCAGGATGCTCGGCGAGCCACTTCCCCTGGGCATCGACCATGCCGGCGGAGAGCAGGCCGCCGTAGGAGTATCCCGTCACCGAGACGTGGCTGAAGAACCCCGGGTAGCGGTCGCGGAGCCCGCGCAGGGCGTCGTAGAGGCCGCGTGATTCCACCTGGGGGTTGCCTGGAAGGGTGACGGGCTTGTGGTCGACCATCGACGCGTTCAGCGGGTTGTCGAAGGCCACGAAGTTCATGCCGTGGTGCAGGGCCATCTGCTCGATCTCGTTCACGGTTGAGGTTCGGCGGCTCGAGAAGGCGCCGGGAACGATGACGAGCATGGGGGCTCCTGGCCCGTTCGTCAGGTTGAGGTCGGCCCGCACGGGCTTGCCGTACTCGCTCGGGATGGAGACCCGGATGGTCTCTCGCGCCGCCTTCGGCTCGTGGTTGGCGAACGCCACCGACGCCACGG
>RGZZ01000590.1 GCA_010028905.1 Pseudomonadota bacterium
GAATGCGGCAAAGCCGCACCGTGCCTAGAACAAAACCGGGGATTCCTCAGCATTTGGGCTTATAGTGACAAGCCCGCTTCGCGCCGATGATCAAATCGGGGATTCCCCAGAGACCTCAGGAATCAGGTCGATTCTGGATCTCTCGAACTGCGCGGGGGGATCACTGCATCAGCAATCGGGGGTTCTTCAAGAGGCTCAAGCCCTCATGCACCTCATCGGGCCCTTCGAAGTGCAGCTGGCTCTCTCCCTGACCCAAGGTGACGCGCGTCAGGGCGCCGTTCTCGTGCTCGAGCTTCACAGGCAGGGGGTTCAGGCCCTGTCCCTGCAGCGTGAATGACATGCTGGCGGCTTCGGTCGGCTTCTCGGCGTCAACCGAGTAGCGAACATTGCTCACGCCTTCCCAGCGGTTGTGGTTCTCTCCGCGGTCGACCGCGCGCGGGTCGACCCACGTTCCCATCGCCGGAAGCTCGAGCCCTTCGGGCACGGGGAAGGGGAACGCCACCTCATCGTTCGCGCGGCGAACCACGAAAGCAGAGCCTTCGCTCGGGTTCGAGCGGGGTTCGATGGCGAAGCGGTCTGCCCCGTTGCGAGAGGGGGTGAGAGAGGTGTCCATGTGGCTGCCATCTCTCCGCCTCACGGTGTTGACCGTCATCGCGTCACGCGGATCGAACGTGGGCAGCGTGTGCGGCGGGTGCCCTGCCCGGCGCTTCGCCTCGCTCGATTCGAACGAGCTGACCATGTACTGGTGGTATTCCTTCTCGCTGCGGCTCAGCGGGAAAGGCTCGGGCTTCTCGCCCGGTGCGACGGGTGCGTCGAGCGCGCAGCCGCGTGCCGTGTAGGCCCGTGGGCCGGACACGCTGTCGCCCGAGATGCGCTTGCCGGCGTCTGAGCGGCCTTCCTGGTACTGCTCGACCGTCTGGCCGTGTCTTCCCTGCCACAGGGGCTTGGGCGTTCCGCCCACAGTATCGGTTGCGCTCGAGGGGACGTAGAGCTCGGTCGACGCCTTCGCGCTCGCTGCGCTGTTCAGGTCAGAGGCGCCGTTCGCGGTGCCGGCTTCGCTGCTGGCGGTGGTTCCACGGGGAATCGCTGTGGTGGCGGTCGAGATCAGCATTACGGTATGTCTCCTCATCTGGAGGGAGACAGGACCACCTCGGACCTGTCTCGCTTCGCACCCCGCTGCCGTCAGACGTCTGGCAGGAGGTGACGCGCGTGTACCCCCGTCGGGCATCTCGCGCGCTCCATCGCTCTCTGCCTCATAGACTACAATCCACATGTTACAAAAGTTGGGCCGTTTTGTAACAATTTTGGGTTTGCCCGCGCAACGGGGCGACAGGTCGCCTGCTTCTCCCCTGGTCAGTAACGCCGGTTTAACATCTTGCGCGAATGTGGCGTGGGTCTGTGATCGCATTTTGACGCATCTCTGATCGCGGGTTGACGCGACGGTCGTATGCTCCTCGCGAGAGAAGCGCCCTCGCATCGACGCGGCATCGCAAGCGTGAGCGAGGCGCAACATCGCAGACAGGAGACGAACGCCGATGCTCGAGGTCTCTATCGCGCGCCCGCGCACCACCGTTGCCCCCATTCAGCCCCGAATCGCTGCCGTATCGCCCTGGGCGACCTCTTCTGCGTCGCCCCATATGGCTCCGACCGATGGGTACGTTCGCACCTCGGGTGAAGCGACGTCGCCTGCCGTGGCACTTCCTGCCGCGCTCCCCGCGGAAGCGGCCCCTGCAGCGCACAGCGCCATCGGTCCTCGAATCGCCTCGCTGGTGGCTGCGTCACTGGTGATCGGTGTCCCGGCGGTGGCCGGCGCGCAGGAGCTCGTGCAGGTCGCATCGCTGTCGCAGACCGTGAACCCCGGGGCCGCCGAGCGCGCCGTGAGTCTCGCCTCTTCTTCCCTTCACATGGCGGCATTGCAGGCCTCCCAGCCGGCCGCCCCTTCCGCCCAGCGGTTGGGAACGCCGCACCCTGGCGGGAACAGCATCGTTCCCACACTGGTGACGGCGCAGTCCTTGCTGGTGGCGTCGCTGGCGCAGGCGCCCGCTGGTGTGCAGGCGTCGACCCGGGCGACGGCATCGGCGGGTCACGCGGCGCACGGTCACGCATCGCAGCACGGTCACGCATCGCACGGTCACGCGGCGCACGGTCACGCATCGCACGGTCACGCGGCGCACGGGCACGCGGGGCGGGGGTCGCACGCGTCCGCTTCGACCAGCGGGGGCATCGCCGGCGTGCTCGAGCGCAGCGCCCGCGCCCACGGCGTTCCCCCCAGCCTGCTCAAGGCGGTGGCCTGGAAGGAGAGCTGCTGGAACTCGCGCGCGCTGTCGTTCGACGGGCATCACGGCAAGGGCTTGATGCAGATCGACGACCGCTACCACGCCTTCGCCCGCACCAAGGCGGCCTTCAACCCGGCTGCGAGCGCTGATTACGGGGCCAGCTTCCTGGCGAAGCTGAAGCGCCAGCTCGGCTCGTGGAACGCGGCCCTGGCGGCCTACAACGGCAGCTCTGCCTACCCAGGACAGGTGCGCCACATCGAGGCGTCGCAGCCCTGGCGTGGGGCGCATCGCTGAGGGGGGGGCAACGGGCGGACCGCTTGCGCCGAAGCGCTTCGTGGCGCGCGAAGAGGCGTGCAGACGAAGCTCACGAATGGTCTCCGATCATCGATGCCTGGTGGTCGGACGAGGAGGGCGCATTTCCATCGGCCTTGTCGCATTTGTTGTTGCCCGCCATGGTCTTGGGGACGGTTCCCATGGCGGTCATTGCGCGCATGACCCGCTCGTCCATGTTGGAAGTGATGTCAC
>RGZZ01000591.1 GCA_010028905.1 Pseudomonadota bacterium
CGACAAGGACGGCAAGGGTGGCGTGTGGGTCGTGCGGACCCCGTACAACGCGCCTGCCGTCGACGCATGGCGCGACCTGCACAACAAGCACGGCGGCGAGTGGGACAGTCTGCGCCGCGTGCGTCGCGTGCCGTACAAGGCGGCGCGTGCGATGGACGCGCTGTTGCGCGAGCACCATGCGGGGCAGTACGCGCGCGGGCCGAAGGGGGTGTTCATCATCCCGGCCCCCGGCGAGGAAGGCGAGATCATCGCAGGGACGGAGCCGCGTGCGCGTGAGGCTGCGCCTGCGCCCGTTGCGCCGCCTGCGCCCGTTGCGCCGCCTGCGCCCGTTGCGCCGCCTGCGCCCGTTGCGCCGCCTGCGCCCGTGGTTCCGGTGCAGTTGACGTTCGCGTCGGTCGATGACCGCGTGGCGGCGGCAGATGCGATCCTTTCCAATCCCCTCGCCAGCGACGCCGACGTCGAGCGTGCGATGGCGATTCTGGCGGGCGAATAAGGCAACGACCCTCGGGTCCAACTATCAGAGGCAGGGCGCATGGTGCGCCTTGCCGTTTCCGCAACGCCGCGTGTGAATGACGCGGACAGGAGAGAAGTCATGGCGAAGATTCAACTCACCCTCGCGACCGAGTACGTCCGCAACTGGTCGGCTTGGGAAGGCGTGCGAGAGATCATCCAGAACGCTCTCGACGCCGATCAGGACGGCTTCAAGATGGAAGTGACGCACAGCGGCTCGACGCTGCGCGTGATGTCGCGTGACGCGCGGCTCAAGAAGGATGTGTGGCTCATGGGCACCACGTCGAAGGAATCGGGAGAATACCGGGGCCACTTCGGCGAAGGACTCAAGTTGGGTGTGCTCGCGTTGGTTCGCGCGGGGCATGACGTGAAGATCATCAACCGCGACGAGACGTGGTCGCCGCGTCTGGAAGACAGCGAAGTCTTCTCGGGACGAGCGGTGCTCACGATCCACACCCGCCAGCGTGAGAACGACGTGGGTGGCTTCGTCGTTGAGATCGGCGGCGTCGAGAAGTCGACGTGGCAGGACATGAGCAAGCGGTTCCTCGCGTTCATCCCGCAAGACGACGCCGACGTGGTGGATACCTTCGACGCGAAGGTGCTGCTGGCCCCCGCGATGAAAGGGTCGGTGTTCGTGAAGGGCATCTTCGTCCAGCACGACAAAGACCTGTCGGTCGGGTACGACTTCAAGCGGCTGGAGACTGACCGTGACAGGCGCATGGTCGACAGCTACGACCTCAAGTACCACGCTGGACAGGCGTGGGCCGAGGCGATGAAGCGCACGGCTGTCAGCCCGTCGAAGGTTCTGGAACTGATGGTGTCGGGTGCCCCTGACTTGTCGCGTGTCGGTTCCATGTACGGGCAGGGGGAAACGGCAAAGGCGCTCGGT
The DNA here is from genome assembly GCA_010028905.1 of Pseudomonadota bacterium. Classification (NCBI taxonomy): domain Bacteria; kingdom Pseudomonadati; phylum Pseudomonadota; species Pseudomonadota bacterium. The sequence goes on from RGZZ01000591.1 coordinate 1,400, forward strand.
GACGCCTTCGTCGAGAAGCACGGTGCCGAGGCGATCCCCGTCGCCAACATGGCCGAAGCGCGTGAGGTTGAGCACTACGGCAAGGTCGGCGTCGTCGTACCGCAGGGGCTTGTCGAAGCCTTGAAGAACCTGCCGCCGATGAACCTGACGACGGTGCGCGAGGACTTCAAGAAGGCTACGCAGAAGACCTACGGGTGGAGCGACCTGACGGGTGACGAGCGGGCCAACTACACCGAGGCGCTCGGCATGGTTGAGCGCGCGGCGGCTGACCTTGGCTACCGCCCCGTCGAGAACCGGCTGACGGTGGTGGACTTCGGCGACGAGGGGCTGCTCGGTCTGCACGAAGGCGGCGGCGCGGCGATCAAGATCGCGCGCAAGCTGCTGGCCGACTTCGACGAGACGCTGCGCGTGCTCGTCCACGAAGTCGCCCACGACAAGGGCGGCGACGGCGAGAAGTCGCATGAGCGTGCAGAGGGTCGGCTGTTCGCTCGCATCGTGAGCAACGCCCGCAAGCTGCTGCCCGCCCCGGCTCCGGTGATCGAAGCGCCGCGTGCGGCGAGCGTCGAAGAAGACGCCGAGCGCCGCGTGGCAGAAGCCAACGCGATCCTCGCCAACCCGAACGCTACCGACGCCGACGTCGAGCGCGCGATGGCGATCCTCGCTGGCGAATAAGGCAACGACCCTCGGGTCCAACAGACAGGACAGCGGCGCGTGGCACCGCTGTTCTTTTCGTAAAGCCGCACCGTGCGGCAGAAAGACAGGGAGAATGGAAAAGCAAGGCATCCCGCTTCGTGAGATCACGCTGTTCGTTGAGGGGATCGCGCCGCGTGAGCGCAAGGTGAAGCGCCACACGGTGAACCTCGGAGAGAGGAACGTCGACACAAAACCAGAGGACGTGCTCGACGAAGCGAAGGGTCGGCTCTCTATGTTCAAGAGCGTGTCGAGTGCCACGCTCGCTCTCAACTACATCGAGGTGAGCAGCCGCGACGGGGCGCGCGTCAAGTCGTTCATGCTACTCGACCCCCGGCACATCGAGTACCGGATCGTGCAGAAGCAACACGGGCCTGCGGCCCCTGCTGCGGAACGAACGGCAGACGAGAAGGCGCAGAGCGCCAAGTTCGCCGCCGAGCGCAAAGCCGCGATGGAGGCGTTCGACGCCGAGTTCAAGCCGACCACTACGGTGGGAGGCATCCCTGCCATCGTGTTCGGCCACGTCGGCGATGCCAAACCGCCCAAGCCGAAAGCTGACCCGATGAACATGAGTGAAGAAGAAGCCGATCGCCGCGTGGCAGAAGCCACGGCGATCCTCGACAACCCCGACGCCACCGACGCCGACGTCGAGCGTGCG
>RGZZ01000592.1 GCA_010028905.1 Pseudomonadota bacterium
AGATCGGTAGCCCGCACAAGCGAGCACCGCAGGCGTACTCTCGGCAGTACGCCGAGGAGCGCAGACGCGGAGGGCACCGAGGTCGGCGACGACTTGCGATCCGCAGTCGAGACTACTACTGGACGGTTAGTACGGAGCCGTGAGCGCAAAGGAAGCCTTCGCCTGCGGGACCGCCCTGAAGAGCAACCTGCCTGCGTGGCGTGACGTTCGCGGATGATGCTCAGCCTGCGCGGGGCCTACTGCGACGCGTGCGCGCGGCTCTCGAGCAGCAGCGCCATTCCACGCATGGCCCAGGGGGGCACCTTGCCTGGCGCGAGCGGAACCTGCATCAGCTGATCGAATGCGTGCTGGGACACCGAGGGCGACCAGTGCGACAGGTCGCTCCAGCTGGCGACCTTGCCGGGGTTGGCGGAGGTACCGCTGCCGTCGATGTAGGCGGGAAAGACATCGGTCTTGAGCACGACGCGCTCGAGCTGGCTGCCGAGGCGCTGCATGTCTGAATCGGTGAAGACCACGCCCGCCTCATGAAGCGCGCTGATGGCCTGTACATCGAGGGCGCCGTGGCTCGTGTCTTCGACGGTTCGGTTGCCGGTCGATGAAGGAGTGTGGGTCGACGTTCCCGGCCCCCAGCCGTCGAAGCCTTGGTCGAACGTGTAGTGCCATGTGCACCCGCCCGTGCTCGTGGGGGTGAGGGTGCCCTGCACGGTGCGCGCGATGCGGGTGGCCCGCTCGAGCTGTGCCGCGTCACCACTGGCCTGGTACACCGCCAGGTGCGCCAAGGCCATGGCCAGGTTCATGTTCGTGGGGAGGTTCACGCCATCGGTGGCGATGGGGAAGCCCTTGCGCGCGATGTAGAACCCCGCATCGCCCTGGGTGACGAACTCGTCGTCGTGCACCGCCAGCGCGCTGCGCGCCGCCTGCAGGTAGGCGTCGGCCTTCGTCTGGTAGGCCGAGAGGTTGTCGTGCTTCACCAGTGCGGCGAACTTCGCCAGGCCGTGGGCGATGATGCCGGTGTGCACGGCCCAGATGCCGGGCTTGTTCTCGATGTCGTACTTCGTGCTCTGCCAGGCGGGAAGGCTGAGACCGCGGTAGTCCTTCCAGCCCACCGCGGAGTCGCGCAGCTGAACGATCTTGTCGAGGTGACGCGACACCTTGTCGAGGTACTTCGTGTTCTTCGTGGCCTCGTAGGCTTCGAGATACCCTTCGACCACCTCCGACTCGAGCCAGGCGAGGGTGCCGTCAAGATTGTTGCGCCCGTAGTACGTGTTGTCAGCGAACCGGGCAGCCGTGTTGAACCAGGCCTGCAGCGACGATGTGGGAACCTGGCCCACGGGGGTTCCCGCGCGGAGCTCGGCCAGGGCTTTCGCGTCGAGGGCCTGCTCGGCGACGTCAGAGCCGGTGCGACCATCGACGAGGTTCGTTGCGCGGGTGGGGCGGCCGGGTGTCTGCGGCGTCTCGGGCGAGCCATCTGCCTCGCTGCGCGCCACCGTGAGGGCCGATTTCGGTTTGTAGGGGGGCACGTTCGGAATCTGCATGGCTGGCTCCGCTCTGTGTCGGGGGACGCCCCCCAGAAGCGCCTGTCTGGTGCGCACTTCGTGAAGCAGGGACACCTTCCTCTTGACGGTCGGCCGCTGTGGGTCGCGTGGCAACATTGCGAGGGTGTTGAGCGCAATTGTGCTCAAGGTGTCGGTGTTGAGCGCAATTGTGCTCAATGTGTCGGTGTTGAGCGCAATTGTGCTCAATGTGTCGGTGTTGAGCGCAATGAAAAAGGGCCGCGGTGTGGAACCGCGGCCCTCTGTTCAGCCCTCGTCGCCGCAGCGACGCAGGCCTGGCCATCGAAGCGCGGCCTAGGAGCCCCACTTCGAGCAATCCTTCTGGGTGGAGATCGGCCTTTATGGCCGATCTGCTAGTAGCGGTAGTGCTCGGGCTTGAACGGCCCTTCGACCGACACGTTGAGGTAGTCGGCCTGCTTCTTGCTCAGCGTGGTGAGCTTCACGCCGAGCTTGTCGAGGTGCAGGCGGGCGACCTCCTCGTCGAGCTTCTTCGGCAGCACGTAGACGCCAATCGGGTACTGCTCGCGCTTGTTGAAGAGCTCGATCTGGGCAAGCACCTGGTTGGTGAACGACGTCGACATCACGAACGAGGGGTGCCCCGTCGCGCAGCCGAGGTTCACCAGGCGGCCACGGGCCAGCACGATGAGCTCCTTGCCGTTGGCGAAGCGGAACTTGTCGACCTGCGGCTTGACGTTGATCTCCTTGATGTCGTTCTGCGACTCGAGCCACGCCATGTCGATCTCGCAGTCGAAGTGGCCGATGTTGCACAGGATGGCCTGATCTTTCATGGCCTTCATGTGCTCGGGGCGGATGATGTCGGCGCAGCCGGTGGCGGTGACGAAGATGTCGGCCAGGGGTGCGGCCTCTTCCATCGTGGTCACCTGGAAGCCCTCCATCGACGCCTGCAGGGCGCAGATGGGGTCGATCTCGGTGACGATGACGCGGGCGCCGAAGCGGGCCATCGCGTGCGCGCAGCCCTTGCCCACGTCGCCGTAGCCGGCCACGACCACGACCTTGCCGGCCACCATGATGTCGGTGGCGCGCTTGATGCCGTCGGCCAGCGACTCGCGGCAGCCGTAGAGGTTGTCGAACTTCGACTTGGTGACCGAGTCGTTGACGTTGATGGCGGGCACCTTGAGCTCGCCCTTCTTCATC
>RGZZ01000593.1 GCA_010028905.1 Pseudomonadota bacterium
TCGCGCTGCGCGGTGCGCATCGTGGAGGTTCCACACGCGCTTCACGCGGGCTTTGGCACGGGCACGGCGCTTCCCATGCACCAGATGATCGCAAAGAACGTGGGCATCCGTCGGGCGCGCGGCGCGTTCGTGCTGGCCACGAACATCGACATCGTGCTCTCTGAAGCGGTGTGGGAGCGCATTGCACGGCGAGACCTTCTGGCCGATCGGTTCTATCGCGTCGACCGCTGCGACGTGGCCAGCGACGTTCCGGAGAGCCGCCCTCTCACCGAGCAGCTCGACGCCTGCCGCGCCACGGTCTTTCGCCGTCACGAGCGCGACGCCACGCGAGACCTCCGCGACGGTACCACGTCGCGCATCTGGCGCCCCATGTGGCAGCTCGTGGCCGGGTCGGCCTTGTCTCCCCTGGCCGTTCTTCCCGTGCTGCGCGAGCCGCTTCGCAAGGCCCGCCGCTCGCTCTCACGGGCGCGTCGCTTCGGACGTCTCCACACCAACGCCTCCGGCGACTTCACGCTGCTGCACCGCGATCGCTGGCACGAGCTCGGTGGATACTGGGAGTACACGGGCTTTCCCCTTCACGTCGATGGGCTTCTCTGCTACGCCGCGAAGCGGCTGGGGCTGAGCGAAGAGGTGATGGCCGCGCCGGCCTGCGCCTATCACATCGATCACGGCCACGGCACGGGCTATCAGGAATACCATCAGCAATCGTCGTTCTGGACCGATCACGCGCGTCAGGGCATCATGCGCCTCACGGGAGATGAGTTTGCGGCCCTGGTCGATGTCATCCATCGCGATGGTCGGCTGTCGTCGCCCACCCAGCACGTCTGGGGGCTTGCCGAGGCGTCGCTCGTCGAGGTCATCGCATGAGCGCCAAGCCGTATCTCAGCATCGTTGCCGGCTCTCGCAACGACGACCATGGCGGCAACCTGCTCCATCGCATGCAGATCTTCATCGAGGGCGTTGTGGCGGGCTGTGACACCTACGGCATCGACGCCGAGCTGGTGCTTGTCGAATGGAACCCCCCGCCAGATCGACCGCGGTTGCGGGAGGCGCTGCGCTGGCCACGGTCGTCGCGCTGCGCGGTGCGCATCATCGAGGTCCCCTATGCGGTGCACGCGCGATTCGGAACAGGCCCTGCCTTGCCGATGCATCAGATGATCGCCAAGAACGCAGGCATCCGACGCGCTCGCGGTCAGTTCGTGCTGGCCACCAACATCGACATCGTGCTCTCGGCGGCGGTGTGGGAGCGACTTGCGCTTCGCGATCTGAGGGCAGACCGCTTCTACCGCGCGGAGCGTCACGATGTCTCGCCGGACGTTCCAGAGGGCGCCCCCATCGCCCAGCAGCTCGACTTCTGCCGGGCCCATGTGCTGTGCCGCCATCAGGGCGACGCATCGCGAGATGCCCAGGGTCGAACGCAGGTCTTGATCTGGCCGCCCATGTGGCAGATCATTGCGGGTGTGATGCTGTCGCCCCTCAGCATGGTGCCCATCCTGCGTCGCAAGACCGCCGGGGCACGGCGCATGCTCAGGTTCATCGGCCGCTACGGCAAGCTGCACACGAATGCATCGGGCGACTTCCAGCTGCTGGCGCGCGAGGCATGGGCCGCGCTCGACGGGTACTGGGAGTACACCGGGTTTCCGCTTCACATCGACAGCCTGCTGAGCTATGCGGCAAAGTTCAGCGGGCTCACCGAAGAGGTTCTTCCACCGCCCGCCGCGTGCGCCTATCATCTCGACCACGGCAAGGGCACGGGCTATCGCGAGTACAATCGCGACGCCTTCTGGAGCGAGCAGGAGGCCGCGGGCATCACCCACCTCACGGTGGAGAAGTACGTCGACTGCATCCACCGTCTGTGGCTGGGCGAGCGTCTCGAGGCGGCCACCCAGGACGCGTGGGGACTTGCGAACGACGTGCTGCTCGAGGAGACCCTCGACTGATCACGGCGCGTGCGGCGCCGCGCAAGTCGCATGGTCGCGCTTTGCGCGAGCGCGTCAACGTCACTCGATACCGGGAGGAGCGCTCAGCGCTTTTGCATCGTCGGCGATGATGCGGTTCTCTGAGAGTGCGAGGAACCCCACCAGCATGATGGCCCAGCAGTTGCTCACCGAAACGGTGAGAACTGCGCTTGCCGCCACGTTGTAGAGCAGGTAGAGCATGGGGCCGCAGACGAGGGTGAAGCGCATCATCGTCTCTTCGTCGGGTGCGCGGCGAAAGGGCCAGAGCAGGGGGGGGAGCGCTGCGATGACGAGCCAGATCGACGCCACAAGTCCGAGCAAACCCAGCTCTGCGGCTTCCTGCACGTTGAACTGGTGGGTGGACGTGAGCGGATGGCGGGTCAGCGTCTCGGTGGGGCCGATGCCAGCAAAGGGGTGCGCTTCGAACAGCGTCCACCCGATCTCGATGGCCTCCTTGCGATCGAGCACCGATCGGTCGGATTCTCGCACGAGCGCGGCGTCGACCAGTCGCTCGGCCCCCGTGGAGAGGGCGTCGAGCTGCAGATATGAGAAGACGCCGAAGGTCAGCGTGGTGATGGCGGCCAACGCGACTACGCCGCGCTGCTGGCGGCGAAGGATCACGATGAGCGCGCTCCCGAGCATCACTGCCAGGATGGCGCCACGTGTGAACGTGACGGCCAGATGCACTGCGCAGAGCGTCGCCGTCACGCCGAAGAGGAAGCGACGGGGGGCGTTCTGACGCGGGTC
>RGZZ01000594.1 GCA_010028905.1 Pseudomonadota bacterium
TTCCGCAGGCCCCTGCCGCATGCTGCGAGGGAGAGGGTCATCAGAAGCCGCTCTATCGCGTCTCCGCCCAGTCAGACCGCTTCGATCTGTCCTGCGGGGGCGCGCACGCCGACGTCCATCTCTCAAGCCATCCCGCGGCGGCAGACGGCCGTCGTCGTGTCAGCCATCTGCCCTGACATCGTTGCGGTGCCCTCGTGAGAGCGGGGTCACCAGTGGCGCGCGGCCATTCTCCAGTTCGCCGAGGCATCGATGTCGGCCGTCGCGCGCGGCAGGGCGCTCATCGCCGGGGTGCTGAGCGCGGCCAGCGCGGCCGCGATCTGCGCGGCCCGCGCCGAGACCTGTGACGCAGCAAGCTGTTTCGCGCTGCCCGTCCAGTCGTGCTCGTCGAGGAAATGGGTCGAGAGGTCGCCCCGCACGAAGGCCTCGTGCCTGAACACCCAGCGATGGAAGGGCAGGCTCGAGTGGGTGCCCACCACCACGAACTCGTCGAGGGCGCGCAACATGCGCCGGCGCGCTTCTTCCCGGTCGGCCCCGCGCACGATGAGCTTGGCCATGAGTGAATCGAAGAACGGCGGGATCACCGCTCCGGTATAGATCTGCCCATCGACCCGCACGCCCGGCCCCTGGGGGAGCTCGAGGTGCTCGATGCGGCCGGGGTCGGGGACGAAGTTTACGAACACGTTCTCACACGTGATGCGGGCCTCGAACGCCCAGCCGTGAAACGACAGCTGATCTTGCGTGAAGGGCAGGGGAAGGCCCGCGGCGATGTCGATTTGCAGGCACACGAGATCGATGCCGGTGATCTCCTCGGTGACCGGATGCTCGACCTGCAAGCGCGTGTTGACCTCGAGGAAGTAGAAGTTGCGGTTCTCGTCGACCAGGAACTCGAAGGTTCCCAGGCTCTGATACCCGATGGCCCGCGCGCCGGTCACCGCAGCCTCGCCCATGCGACGCCGCGTCACGTCGTCGAGGGCGGGAGAGGGGGCCTCTTCGACCATCTTCTGGAACCTGCGCTGGATCGAGCACTCGCGCTCGAACAGATAGACCGCGTTCCCGTGCGCGTCTGCGGCGATCTGCATCTCGACATGACGCGGGCGGGCGATGTAGCGCTCCATGTATACGTCGGCGCTGCCGAAGGCAGCCTGCGCCTCTGAGCGGGCCGACGAGAAGGCGTCTGGCATCTGCTCGGGGCTGAAGACCTTGCGCATGCCTCGGCCGCCGCCCCCGTTCGATGCTTTCAGAAGCACGGGGTAGCCGATGGTGTCTGCCTGTGCCAGCGCTTCGTCGAGGGATTCGAGCGGGGCGTCAGAGCCGGGCACCACCGGGACGCCGCTCTCGGCCATCTGGCGGCGCGCCGCGTTCTTGTTGCCCAGAAGCCGGATCTGCTCGGGGGACGGCCCGATGAACGTGATGCCGGCGGCCGCGCAGGCTGCGGAGAGGTTCGGGTTCTCCGACAGGAAGCCGTACCCGGGGTGCACGCAGTCGGCGTTCACGGCGCGCGCGGCGCGTACAACCGTCTCGATGTCGAGGTATGTCTCTCGTGGGCCCATGCCGGTGGCGCAGTGCACCTCATCGGCGAGTCGGGCCGCCAGCGAGGCGCGGTCGACCTCGGCGCACAGCAGGATGGGCGTGATGCCGCGGTCGCGGCAGGCACGAATGATGCGAACGGCAATCTCGCCTCGGTTGGCGATGAGCATGCGACGAAACATGGCGCCCCCTTCTCCGATGCGGGGCCCGGTGCCTTCGTGCCGCCCTCGATTCTCGGCGGTCTCGCCAACACCCCGTCGGGGCGAGGGCTCAGCCGACAGGGCGCTTCTTCCGGCGCAGCGCTTCCTCGGCGAGCCGGGCGGGCTTGTGCCGCCAGTCATCCCAGGGCACGCGCCCGGAGACGATGTCGTTGAGGGTCTCGGTGAGGAGCGCGTTGATCGGGGCGGTGAGTCCCCGTGCACGGGCCTCTCTGGCGACAGCCCCGTTGAGCCATCCTACCTCCGACTCCGGGCGCGGGCGCTGCATCTCGAGCAGGAGGGATGGCGGTTTCGAGCCACGGGCGGCCCCCACGCGCTGGCGCAGGATGAGGCGCCCCATCCACGGGGGGAGCGCCATCACGCTTGACAGCAGGCGCGCGGGGTATCCCGGGAGATTCGCGGGGGCGATGCCCATGTCGGTCATGACGCGCATCGCCTCGCGGAAGGCCGCGCGCTCGACCCCGAAGAGCGCGGGGGAGCTGTACAGCTCGGCCGCGGTCATGTCGAGGATGGCGCAGGTGGCGTTGGCCGTCATGTTGAGGAGCAGCTTCGACCACTTCATCACGCGCTGATCTTCGAAGCGGGTCACCTCGAGCCCGCATCCGCGAAGGGCCGGCTCGAGGTCGCCGAAGGGCTGGCCGGAGACGTACGGCGCAATCGAGATGCCGCCGCGTGACGATGCCTCTTCGACCTCGGCCGGTCGGTCGGTGAACGCGATGGGCCGCGTGACCACACACACGAACGTGCGCTCGGGAGTGAGGGCTGCGGCCACCGCATCCTCGGTTCCCACGCCGTTCTGGAACCCCATGACCCGGGTCTGGGGCTGAAGCAGGCCCGCCGCCGCCAGGCTCGAGAGGGCGCCCTCGACGTCGAAGGTCTTTACGGTGATGAAGATCCAGTCGAAGGGCTGGCCCGCGATGGCGTCGAGGGTCTCGACGGCCGCGATGTCATGCGC
>RGZZ01000595.1 GCA_010028905.1 Pseudomonadota bacterium
ATGGGCTAGCCCTGTCGGGTCAGGCCGCGCGAGACGCGGCTCCTGCGGAGCAACCGACTTCGTTCACGCAGCGTGCCGCAACCTGCGCGCTGGCGCTGGTCTCGCTGATGGGCGCGGCATCGCCCGCGCTTGCCCAGACCGCGGCCCCCATGATGTCGAGCCTCTCTGTGGCGCTGCCCCAGCCGAGTCCGTCCTCGGCCCCTTCCGACGCCACAGCGGCCGTGGCGCCGCTGCCCTATCATCGCGCGGAGGTGCAGGTCGTGCGTGGTGACAAGGCGGTTCGCGACGTGGCCATCCGGCTCGCGGCGGGGGCGTCGAAGCGGGTGAGCCTCACCTCGTCGTCCTTTCGTGGCATCGACGCGGCACGCATGACCGATGCCCTCGTCGACCGCGCGGCGCATGGCGTTGCGGTTGACGCCTCGCTGCGAGACGCCGATCCCGCCCTCACGGCGCGACTCGCCGCGGCGGGGGTGCGGCTTCGTGCGGCAGGCGACGTGGCGCCAGGAACGCGCCTCGAGGTCGCCAACGGCGCTTCGGTGGTGCACGGCGCCTTTGCCTTCGATGAGGCGGACGGGCTCTCGACCAATCTTGTCGTCACCACGGCCGACGCGCAGGCCGAGTCTGCCGCCCGTCCCGGCACGTGGGTGCGCGAGCTGCGCAACGACGCCACCTCCCACGAGACCCGTGAGGCCCTGCTTGCCCACATCCGCGCCGCTCGTGTGAGCGTCTTCATCGAGGCGCGCGCGCTCGATGATGCCGAGGTCGTCGCGGCGCTTCGAACGGCCCGCGACGAGGGGGTGAACGTGAACGTGCTTCTCGCCCACACCCAGGGCGACTTCACCCCCGGCTTCAACAACCTGCGCTCTGCCGTGGCGTTCACCGAGCCCAACCATCAGGTGCCGTTCCGCTGGTTCGACGGGGGGGCGCTTCCCTCGATTACCGCGGTGTTCGACGGGCAGACCGTTCTCGTCGCGCGCGACGACTGGACTGCCTCGCCCACCGGCCGGGTCTCGCGTGACCTCCTGGTGAACGATCGCAACCTCGCCACCGACCTCAAGCTGCAGATGATGGGCGATTGGCAGGAGCATGGCGCGTTCGACCTGGTGCGACCGCCTGACATCGTGTCGGTAGGGGTGGCGCCTTACGTCACGACGACGACGCGCGCCGACGCGCGCCCCTCTGAGGAGGGCGCGCCGCCGCTCTTTCCGGGCACGCGCCCGTCTCGCCCCCTGGCGACCCACATGTTCACCGGAAGCGAGAATCACTTCGACCTGACGACACGCTCGGAGCGCGGCCAGACCGAGCGCTACGCCTACGCCCAGATCGAGGGCGGACGCACCTGGCGCCTCGACCTCGATCGGGGGCCGTGGCACAGCGAGACCACATTCGACGCGTCGATGCAGGTGCGGGCCGGAACGAACCCGACGCTCGCCGGCGATCTCACCGGGGGAATCACCCTGGGTCAGGGCATCTCTCGGAACATGGGGGGGGGCTTCGCTGTCTACGGGCGTGCCGCGGCTGGCGTGCAGACCGGGTGGGGAACGCGCTTCGAGGACGACGAGCCGCTGCGCGCCGCCCGCTACGAGGCCGCCGCAGGGGTGCAGTACAGCGATGGGCTCAACACCGTCTACGCCGAGCCTTTTGCGACGCGGGTGCATGCCTTCGCCGATGCCGGTCCAAGTCATGATCGCGTGGGCGTCAGACTGGGCGGGCAGCGGCTGATCACCGAGCGCGACGTGGTGCGTCTCGAGCTCAACACATCACAGTACAGCTACTCCACCGGCGTGCACCAGTCGGCCGTGGGAGGCAATGTGGAGTGGCTCCACCGCACGGGCAGCACGTGGTGGGGGCCTCAGGTCGGCGTGGAGCAGCGCTCCGGCGGAGACACCCGCGTCACCGCTGGGCTGCGCGTCAGTTTCTGAGCTCGACGTCGGTCCAGGCCTGGGTGTGGTGGTCGGCGTGGTCGCTCACCACGAAGCCCACGCGCCACTTTCCGGGGTTCAAGCGCTCGTTGCGCAACGTCAGGGTGGCGTCTTTGCCGATCTCGATCTGGTCTTCTCGATCGTCGGAGTAGATGAGCGACTCCTCGCCGTTGTCCTCGATCTCCCGGTAGAGGGGACGGATGCGGTCGCCACGTCCCAGGGTCACCTCTCGCGTGCCGAACCGGGTCTCGGTGAAGGCCGACAGCAGGCGGCTCTCAGCAACGCCTCGGCCAGTCTCGCGCACGAAGAAGTGCAGGGTGAGATCCTGCCACTTCTTCTGGCCGCGCCGCTTGAGCTCGGCCGGGATGCGGGCGGTGAACTCGCCCTTGCGCAGGTCGATGTCCACGCGATCGTCGATGGAGCAGACCACGGCCTGGTCGCCATGGGTGAGGTGATACCATCTTCCATCCCAGGTGCGGCTCACCTGGCCTCGGGCATTCGGGTGCACCGCGATCTGGCCCACGATCATCGAATCGCTGCCGTCGAGGTCGCCAAGCACGAGCCACGCGCGATCGATCTCGCCGGGCACCGTCGACGCGGTGACGCGCACCGGCGAGCCGGGGGAAGCGACACGCGGCACGCAGGTCAGGTTGGTGAGGCGTGGCGGCGTCTTCTCCGCTTCGGTGGCGGTGGTGTACGCGTCGAGAAACGCGTTCCACGCAGCGCCCGTCTCTCCGACCACATCGGCGTAGGCGAGGGGGTCTGCCCGATGGAGGGT
>RGZZ01000596.1 GCA_010028905.1 Pseudomonadota bacterium
GACGACAAGTCGGCCTACTTCGTGTCGGCCCGCAAATCAGGCGTCGGCGCCGAGATCCTCCTCGACGGGCCCTTCGAGACGCACCGCGAGGCGGTGCTCGCCATCCCGTCGGTACGGAGCCACCCGCGCGTCGAGCAGGACCCCAGCTTCACGTTCGGGGAAGCCGCGATCGGCACCGCACGCGCTCCTCGCGGGTCTCCCGTCGCGTTGCGCCCGGCGCCGGAGGCGCCGGGGGCGCCCTCGGGGCCCCCTCCGCTCCCGCCGCTGTACCAGACGGAGACGTACCTCTCCAACTACGGCAAGAGCACGTCGAAGGAAGTACCGCGCGGCGTCTACGCCTACAAGCTGGCTGGGGTCGTCCACAGCCCCACGGCGGAAGCCGCGATGATCGAGCAGGGCTGGAAGATCCTGCCGACGCGCGGCGGCGGGAGCTACACGCACGCGATCCCGCCCGAAAGCGGCGCGCAATCTACGCAGACCAAGCGCGACACGAAAGCGGTCGTGATCAAAGCCGTCGCGCCGACGGAGGCTGCGCTCGACGCCTGGGCCGATGCCGTCTACGCGTACTTCCTGACGCATCCGGTCGAGAAGCCGCACAGCGTCCGTGTGTCCCCGACCCTGATCTGGTCTTACATGCCCCCGAGGGTCGAGCGGTGGCGGACCGAGACCAGCAGCTACGACGGCCGCGCCCCTGAGATCAGTGAGCACGTCCGCTACCGGGGCGCGGAGATCCGCCTGTTCACCGGCGCCGGTTTGATCGAGCGCGAATGGCGGCACCCGGAGGACCCGACGCCGGCGCCCAGCCACATGACGTACCCCCGGACGCGGGCAGACCGGATCAAGTGGCCTTCTTCGGTACACCCTGCCTCCGGGAGCTTCGCCTCCGGGGGCTTCGCCTCCGAGGGCTTCGCCTCCGGGGGCTTCGCCTCCGGGGTCCACGACCGGCTGGGGCGCGAGACTACCCGGCTGTTCGGGCGAGACCTGTCCGGCGGCGCCGAGTGGTCGACGGACGGCGCGTGGCGCGTGGCGCCCGGCCGCTACCTCGTCCGCGTGGACGAAGACTGGTTCGTGGTCCAGCGCAAGCCCGACGGCGAGGGCGGCTACATCGACACTGACCTGACGCCGGCGCTGCGCTGGGGCGACGCGGTCCGCGCCGCGAAGGGCGGCGACCACGGCGCTTCCGCTTCGACCGGTGGAGACCAGAGAGAGCGCCTGGAACGGATGCGCGCGTTCGCCGCGTCGCACGGGTTCCGCGCTGTCGTGCGCGGAGACCGCCTGGAGGTTCACGTCCCCTTCGGGAACCGCGGCGAGCCCCCGTCGATCGAGTACGCTTCGACCTTCAGCGAGCTTCGCGCCATTCTCGGGTACTGAGCGGCAACCCCGGCGCCTCCGGTGCCGGGGTTGCTCCGTTCCGCGTGGCCTGTTAGCCTACGACCACAACGAGGGGAGACTCGTGGATCGTAAGGCACCCGAAACCTGTCACGCGCACCCGGACCGCGCCGCCGTGTCGACGGTCGTGCGCGGGACCGACGGCCCCTTGCCCGTCTGCCGGGCCTGCTTCGACGAACCGTGCTCGTCGTGTCGAGGGGCAGGATGCTCCTCGTGCGACGGCACGGGCGAACGGCTGGTCGAGCTTCGCTACGGGGGAATGTGATGCAGGACCAGGACCACTACACGCGCGTCTGCCGCATGTTGGAGGAGTGCGGCGGAGTGAACTTCGTGGACCCGATGAGAAGCAGCGCGCGCTGCTACAGCTTCCGGCGGTATCGGGCTGAGCCGGAGTGCGGCTCGAACGAGAAGCCCGCCCCGTTTCACGTCTACGTCTACCCGCCGATGCAGGGGCGGTACCGCACGACCGGATCGGTCGAGGTCTGCACCTTCGGGGCTCCGACACGCACCGTGGAGGGGAACTGCTCCCCGTGGATCGAGGCGAAGCTCTACGCGATCGACCTCGAAGCGTTCGACTTCGCGGCGCTCGAACGCGCCGCGGCGTGCATCGCCGCTCTGTGGCAGACGTTCCGCGAGGTGTATCCATGACCCAAGAGATGCTCGCGCTGGCAAGTCGCGCCGTCGCCTGCCCGAAGTGGCGCTGGATGCCGGGGATGCGCGCCGTGGGGCAGTACCCCGGCTACCCGGTGCGCGTCCACGAGTTCGGGGAGAGTGTCCGTGACACCGAAGATATGGAGGAACCGGAGCCGTGGGGGTGGCAGCAGCCCGCACGCCAAGGCGACCATGCTTGCCCGGGACCATACCTCCCAGACCTCACCGACCCGGCGACGGTGGGTTGTATCGTGGCCCTGCTGCGAGAGACGCGGAAAGACCCATACGGCTGTGTCTGCGTCGTGACCCTCGAACCGTCCATGCGTTTCGCATGTGCATGGGTAAGTGGGCCTTCGGTCGCGAAAGTGTTTCGGCTCGCAAGTACCGAGGCCGAGGCTCTTATTATTGCCTTGGAGGATACCCCGTGACCTGCGCTCGGATGGTCGTTGTGCGAGAGCTGCCGCAGGAGGTGACACCATGACCCCCGACCCGACCGCCCTTGCCCGCCGCGCCGTCGCCTGCAAAAGGTGGCGATGGATGCCTGGGATGCTGACTCTACCATTTAGGGAGTCGGGTCCAAATAGTCCGGTTTGTCATCCGGCATGGCGCGTGATTTATGAGGGCGGCTGCGGACCATTCGCGAACCCCGACAACAACGAC
>RGZZ01000597.1 GCA_010028905.1 Pseudomonadota bacterium
CATTACGGGGGGGGCACCCGCGCCGCGCGCGCGAGTGCGCCCGCGTTGCCCGCCGCTGAGCCGATCGCGCCCCGCATTGGTGACGCGGTTGAGGTCACCGCCCAGAGCGGCCCCACCCAGGGCCCCCACCGTGTGACCGTCGTGCAGCGCATCACGTCTGCGCGCTGGGGGTGGATCGAGCAGCTGCGCGACAAGGACCCGCATCTCACGCAGCGCAGCTTCCATCCGCGGCAGGTCATTCGCGATCCGGAGATCGCCAAGGCGTTCGGCACCTCGACGCCTCACTCCGGCGACGCGCTCCTCATGTACGCGGGCGATCCGCCGCCGGGCGCGCCGAAGCGTGACACCCCTGTCATCCTCGTTCACGGCGCGTCGAAGAATGCGAACTTCTGGTGGGATCCGCACGAGAACGGATCCGATCACGGCCTGCCGCAGCGCCTGCGCGACGAAGGCTATCACGTCTACGCCGTGAGCTTTGCCCACAACCAAGACGACAACAATGTCTGGGCCCAGCAGCTCTCCAACGCCATCGGGCGGGTAAAGCGCCTCGAAGGCGTGGCCCAGGTCGATCTTGTGGGGCACAGCAAGGGTGGCGTGCCGGTGCGCGCGTACCTGTCGAACTTTGGTGAGCCCTGGATGACCGCCTACCAGGGCGATGTGCGCCGCGCCGTGTTCGTAGCCTCGCCCCTGGGGGGCATCGACTTCTCGTTCCGCCACCCCTCCGCCAATCTCGCTCTCTACGGCAAGAGCGACAATCCCTATCTCAATGCCCCCATGTCGTGGGACCGCATGATCGCCTACGGCTGGTGGCACGATGTGCGCGACCAGGGGTTCAGCAAGGACGGGCCGGATTACTGGCCGGGCCAGCGTCAGCTCCTCGACCGCTGGGACGGGGTGTACAAGCCGTCGTCTCTCGAGCCTGACGTCAAGACCACCATTGAAGGGGGCCAGGGGCTCATCAGCACGTCTCGTGGCATCGACCACTTCATCAACGAGAGCGGCCGCTACATGCCGCGTCTGCGCGCCACGCCCATCGATCCCCACGTCGACGTGGCCGTGCTGGCGGGCAATCGGCCGGACATCAAGGGCATCTCGAACGAGCATGACGGCGAGAGCGACGGCCTCCTCTTCCTGCGCAGCGCGCTCGAGGTCCCTCGGGAATCCCGCCTCGTCGCCGAGGCGGTGTTCCCCCTCAACCACAAGGAAATCGTCGCCGATGCATCGGCCCATCAGTGGGTGGCCGACGTGCTCGCGCCGGAGACCCTTCCGCGCATGCCACAGGCTGAGCGCGATCGCGTCGAGGCCGAGGCCTTCGCCACCGGCCACAAGATGAACCTGAGCGCGAAGGTCCCGGTCGAGATGAGGGCCAACGAGGCTGCCGAGAACCGCATCCACACGCTGGCCCTGGCCGCCGACAAGAAGGCGGGTCGCGTGCACGCCTGCTACGCCGAGGGCATCGATTGACCGCCTGAGAGCGGCGCTGCCGACCTCTGGGCGGGGCTTCACTTCCTGCTGCGAACAGGAATTCACGCCGACCCACCGCAAGCATGTCAGACGTAGGAGGCGGGGTTTTGACATCATGAGATCCATACGCGCATTCTCCCTGTCTGTTCTGTTGCTGATGCTGGTGGCATCAGTCCCGAGCTCGGCCCAGTCGTACGACGGCGTGTTCACGGGGCAGTCAGAAGACGGTCCCACCCGTTTTGAGCTACGTCAGAGCGGGAGCGACGTGACGGGCGTCATGACCATCGGCAAGTACCGCTTGACCCTCGAGGCGAAGCTCGACGGCGGGAAGGCCTACGGCATCGCCGAGGCGAGCGGCGCGCCGGTGCGGTTCGGCGTGCTGCTCACGCTGCAAGGCGATGCGCTATCATGCGGCATGGCGGTCTTGAAGGCCGACGGTCAGCTCGATGCGGAGTCAAAGACCATGCTCAGCCTCACCCGGGCCGCACGCACCGGAGGAAGCACGCAGACCGCCGGAGGCTTCTCGGTGACGGGAGGGGCGCAGGCGTCATCCACGCGGCAGAGGCCGTCTTCGGCGGGGAGGGGAGGGCGGTCTTCCACCATCGACACCACGACCATGGCGACCCTGGCAGGTCGCGTCAAGGCGAACTTCAAGCCGCAGGGCAAGGAGACCGTCCTTGCCGCCGGCGACCCGCCCCTTACCGTGGCCTCGCTCTACGCCTTCGCCGAGCTCATGCGGCTGACGCTCGATGTCAATCTCACCGAGTCTGAGTTCGATATCACCCGTCGACAGTTCGTCACCTATTATGAGAAGGGCGACGCGGGCACGAAGAAGATGCTGGCTCAAGGATGGCAGGACATCCTGGCGCAGATCCAGTCTTCTGGCGGTGATGAGCGGGCTCGCGCCATCAAGGAGGTGCGCGACGTCTTCACCGATCGCTTCGCGAAAGGCGCCCAGGCGGGAATCCCCTGGTACGTGGCCATGCAGGCCACCATCGAGCGGCGGCACCAGCACCTGGTGGAGATGACCGCTCCTCTCCCCACGCAGGCGCCGCCGGAGATGCACCTCAAGCGCGACCTCACCGAGGCCGATCTCGACGCGTCGCTCGAGATGCTCTATTTCATGTGGGTGGCGTGTGGACGCGATGCCTCGCTTGTGACCATGGAGTCGGTGGCGTACGTGCGTGCGGCCATCGTGCAGAACTTCGCCCTCTTCCCGGCCGATGTGCAGCTCG
>RGZZ01000598.1 GCA_010028905.1 Pseudomonadota bacterium
GCACAGACTGGGCGAGAAGTGCTTCGTCGACTACGCTGGCCAGACCGTTTGGGTCGTGACCAACCCGCTGACAGGCGAGGGGCGGGCGGCGCAGGTGTTCGTGGGCGTCCTCGGGGCGAGCAACTACACCTATGCGGAGGCGACGTGGTCGCAGGATCTGCCGAACTGGCTGCGCTCGCACGTGCGGATGTTCGCCTCTTTCGGGGGCGTCTCGGAACTCATCGTCCCCGACAACCTTCGTAGCGGCGTCAAGAGGGCGGACTGGTACGAGCCCGACATCAACATCGCGTATGCCGAGCTGGCCGCCCACTACGGCGTGGCCGTCGTGCCCACGCGCGTGGCGCGCCCGAAGGACAAGGCGAAGGTGGAGAACGCCGTCCTTGTCGCCGAGCGCTGGATCCTTGCGGCATTGCGCAACCGCGTCTTCTACTCCCTCGACGAGCTGAACGAGGCCATCGGAGTTCTGCTGGAGCAGCTCAATGATCGGCCCTTCCAGAAGCTGCTGGGATGCCGGAGGTCCGTGTTCCTCGAACAGGAGAAGCCGATGCTTCGCCCCCTGCCCGCCGAGCCATTCATCTACGCGCAGTGGAAGAAGGCTCGCGTGGGGCTGGACTACCACATCGACTTCGAGGGTCACTACTACAGCGTTCCTCACACCCTCATCCACCAACTGCTCGATGTCCGGGCTACCTCCGAGACCGTGGAGATGTTCTCGCGGCAGCAACGAATCGCCATCCATCGACGCAGCAACCAGGAGGGCCAGCACACCACGCTCGCCGAGCACATGCCCCCGAAGCACCGCAAGATGAGGGAATGGTCTCCAGAGCGACTTGCGGCCTGGGCCGCAAAGGCCGGGCCGAAGACACGTTCTTTCGTGGAGGGGCTCATGGCCAGCAAAGCGCACGAGCTCCAGGGCCTGCGGTCTTGTCTGGGCGTGGTGCGGCTCGCGAGCAAGTTCGGCACGGAACGCGTGGAAGCGGCGTGTGAACGCGCCCTTCGGGTGCGTGCACTCACCTACAAAAGCGTCCGCTCGATCCTGGAGAAGAACCTCGATCGACTGGGCGACAATGGCGTCCAACCACAGGTCCCTGGCGCGGTGCACCACCGGAACGTGCGCGGCGCCAGCTACTACCGTGTGCACGTGCTCGGTGATGTGGGCGCGCCGGCGATGGAAGGGGAAGCCCCTTGAACCAGCAGACGATGGACAAGCTCGTACAGATGCGCCTGCGTGGCATGGCCACCGCGCTCCAGGAACAGGCCGACAGCGGTGCCTCCTCGACGCTGTCTTTCGAGGAGCGCCTGGCCCTGATCGTGGACCGCGAGTGGCTGACCCGCCAGGAACGAAGCATGAACCGACGGGTGAAACTCGCCAAACTGCGCACCGAGGCCTACATCGAGGACATCGACTACCGCCATCCGCGGGGACTCGACCGCGGCGTGATGCAGGATCTGATCACCTCGCGGTGGGTTCACGCCCGCCGCAACGTGATCATCACGGGCGCAACCGGCCTGGGCAAGACCTGGCTCGCCAATGCATTGAGCCACAAGGCCTGCCGGGACGGATTCAGCGTGGCCTATAAGCGAGTGCCACGTCTCGTGGAGGAACTGAACCTCGCCAGGGCCGACGGAACCTACCTGAAACTGCTCGCAGGTCTCGCGCGCACCGACCTGCTCGTGCTTGATGACTGGGGGCTGGCTCCCCTCACCGGCCAGACCCAGCACAGCGTGCTCGAGATCATCGACGACCGCGCCGGCCTTCGCTCCACGCTGCTGACGAGCCAGCTACCGGTGGAGAACTGGCATGACACCATCGGCGACCCGAGCGTCGCTGACGCTCTCCTCGACCGAGTGCTCAGCGCCTCGACCATCATGCAGCTGAAGGGGGAATCGATGCGAAAACGGTCCAAATAGGACCATGCCGATCACTCGGAAGACCGACGGGTGGCCGTCACTGCGCACCGATACTGGTGTCCACCATCACCTGGAAACCGCGATCGCCTTCGACCTGGAACAGGTGATCGACATGGTCTGGAATCGCTGTCCATCATCGCTGGAATACGCACAAGGACTGCACGAGCCTGTTCATCGACTCGCTGTTGGGCAGTGCGAACTCTCTCAGCCGCCGTACGCTGCTCGTCTGCTCTGGCCCACTCACGAACCCTACTGAGGCCCAACCCGTAGACCGCCATCATCACCAGCACCAAACCCACTATCTCGATAACCACGTTACGCGATCGGCCCCGCCGATTCGACTGCAAGCGAGCAACAAACAATCCAAGGCACAGCCCAGCGAGCAACCACGACACCACTCCACCTACAGGGGTATCCACCGCCCACGGCACTACCGCTGCCGTAAACGGCAAGAAGATGGCGTCCCCCACGCGCATCAGACGACACGCGAGCAAGCCTGTCTGAGCGAATACCAGAAACGCACTCCTGAAAAATAAAAGAAGTCCCACGAACACAATGAAAATACCAAGACAACCCAAGATGCTCATGCACCCCATGTCAACGTCTCTTGGCGATAAGCCCGTTGAAACTCGCCTACGCCTTGCTGCCACGCCGAAACTCCAACCCTACAAACATCGCGCAACACAAAGCCAGAACCAACATGCCCATAGCCTCGAGCGACACGTTCGCGCCCAGCTCTGAAGGCAGAAGAAACAACCCTGTAATCGCCGTCTCGGTCTGTACGTCCA
>RGZZ01000599.1 GCA_010028905.1 Pseudomonadota bacterium
CCTCCTCGGTGATCATGACTGCCGTCACCGCCCGCGCCGCCGGGGTCGAGACCGTATGGGTGGCCTCGCCCCGCCCGGCGCCCATCACCCTGGCCGCGGCGGCCGTGGCGGGGGCCGACGGATTCCTCGCGGTGGGGGGCGCCCACGCGGTGGCCGCGCTGGCCTACGGCGCGGAACCCGTGCCCGCATGCGACGCCGTGGTCGGACCGGGGAACCGCTGGGTGACCGCGGCAAAGCAGTGCGTGGCGGGCGAGGTGGTCATCGACATGCTGGCCGGCCCCTCCGAGCTTGTGGTGCTGGCCGACGCCACCGCCGACCCACGGGTGGTGGCGGCCGACCTGCTCGCCCAGGCAGAGCATGATCCGGATGCGCTCCCCGTTCTGGTGACCACCGACGCGAGGCTGGCTGATGCGGTCGACGACGCGCTGCGATCGCAGCTCGAGACCCTTCCCACCGCCGACACCGCGCGCCCCGCGGTGACCAACGGATTCACCGTGGTGGTGAGCACGGTTGACGATGCCATCACGGTGTGCGATCGCCTCGCGCCCGAGCACCTCGAGGTCATGACCGCCGACGCGGCCGCGGTGGCCCGTCGCCTGCGCTGGTACGGCGGGCTGTTCATCGGCGCCGGCGCAGCCGAGGTGTACGGCGACTACGGCGCAGGCCCCAACCACGTGCTGCCCACCGGCGGCACCGCACGACTGAGCGGCGGCCTGTCGGTGCTCACCTTTCTGCGGGCACGCACCTGGCTCGACCTCGACGACCCCACCGCCCTGGCCGCCGACGCCGCCGCCCTGGCCCGCCTCGAAGGCCTCGAGGGCCACGCACGCTCGGCCGAGGCGCGGAGGTTGCGGTAGGCGCAGGGGGAGCCGCTACCGACAGAGGCCTGCTACGCGTGGAGGTCCCCCGCTCCGCTCCCGCGTGGTGACGAGTCGCTCGCGGGGGACCCCCACGCTCCGCGGGCATTGCGGAGAGCGGGCTTCGGTTTGAGATTGCGCCTTCTGCCCTGTGTTCGGAAGAACGATCGCCGAACGATGCGTGGGAAAGCCTTGGAATGAAGCGGAGTTGACAATGTTCGGCTGTAGGCCCACCCGCACTTTTTGGGGGACCCACGGCAAGCCAGCGAGGTTCCGCTACCGACAGGCGCCTGCTCCGCGGGCGTTGCGTCGAGCGAGCTGCGGTAAAGGCTGAGACTGCAATGGGGGGTGAGGCCGCGGTAGACGCGATGGCCGCCTACTCAGCTCCCTTGGTCCTCATCATCGCGTCATATGCCTGATCAAGCGCTTCTCGCTTGGGAGACCTGCTGCTCGACAAGGCGATGGATTTCGCGAGACGGAGGTATCCGATTGCCATATCGAACGGGCTTACCCCTTTGATGGCCGTCACGTGGGTGCTCACCCATCCTTGCTTCGCAGTCTTGACGTGCCAGACAAACTTCTTGTAGGCGCTTCGCTTGCGCATGACAGCGGTGGTAGCCTCCCTGCTCGTGCTACAAGAGGTGTACTTGAGCAAGAGCTGGGTTCCTTCCAATATCGCAGGATTACTCAAAAAAAACTGACACAATTCCCCATATGCAACAACAAACAACCGATGCATCAGACCTCGGCAGGTGGGAAGGCTGCGTTACTGTTCGGAATGCGGTTTACCGAACGGTGCGTGGGAAAGCCTCGGACTCAAGCGAGATTGGCGTTGTTCGGCTGAAACCCCACCCCAACGGTTGCGGGATCTACGACTGGGTGGCGAGGTACTGCTAAAGAAACGAGGGCGGCTGCGCATGGGGGTCCCCCACGCTCCGCGACAGTTGCGGAGACGAGTCGCCCAGTGTTCGGAAGAACGATCACAGAACGGTGTGTGGGAAAACCTCGGATTGAAGCGAGATCGACGCTGTTCGACTGAAACCTCACCCGAACGATTACGGGACCTACGACTGGATGGCGAGATGCTGCTACCGAAACGAGGTCGGCTACGCGTGGAGGTCCCCCGCTCTGCTCCCGCGTGGTGACGAGTCGCTCGCGGGGGACCCCCACGCTCCGCGACCGTTGCGTCGAGAGGGTTTCGTCGAGCGGGTTGCGTCGAGAGGGTTGAGCTACGCACTCGCGTCGTGCCCAGTGTTCGGAAGAACGATCACCGAACGGTGCGTGGGAAAGCCTCGGATTGAAGCGAAATCGACGCTGTTCGGCTGAAACCTCACCCGAACGGTCTGGGGACTCACGGCGATAGATTCGATCGCCTGAATTGAGCACGACACCTCAATGCGCGCTTGCGTCTGTGCCGCGATCGACGTGAAACTACATTCCCAAAGGCAAGCGAAAACGGGACCGCCAGCTCACGCGACTCGTCGGAAACCATCACGCAAAGACAACGTTCTATAGCTGCAAGCGCATGATGGAATGGCTTGTTCTAAACGGCCATGCTGTAAACAGAACTCAATATCATCAGATGATGCGTAGACTGGTTATCGAGGATCCTCGCCATTTTCCTATAACGAATTACTAACCGTCCAGTAGTAGTCTCGACTGCGGCTCGCAAGTCGTCGCCGACCTAGGTGCCCTCCGCGTCTGCGCTCCTCGACGTACTGCCGAGAGTACGCCTGCGGTGCTCGCTTGTGCGGGCTACCGATCTCGTCTCCTGTTTGCTCACCTCGTATCGTTTCTACTACTGGACGGTTAG
>RGZZ01000600.1 GCA_010028905.1 Pseudomonadota bacterium
CACATCGAGCTTGCCAACGACAGCGTCACCCTCACCGCCAGCAAAGGCGGCGCGGTGCGCACCCTGCAGGTCGGCGATCCCACCACACCCTGAGCAGGAGAGACCTCACCGCACGCAAACCCCACAAGCATGCCTCTCTCGCGCGCCCTCATCGACGACATGCTCGCCCAGACCGACCACCGCCCCTGGCCCCTGCCCACGCGGCCATGGCTCATGACGCAGACGTGGGAGGGGCTGCTGTTCGCCCACTGGCCCGTGCCCGCCGCGGCGCTGCGCGCGCTGGTGCCCGAGCCCCTCGCGCTCGATGCCCGCGACGGGACGTGCTACATCGGCCTGGTGCCTTTCTGGATCGCTGACGAGAGCCTGCGCGGGCGCGTGAAGGTGCCCTTCGCGGGCAGCTTCATCGAGATGAACGTGCGCACCTACGTCACACACAAAGGCAAGCCGGGTGTCTATTTCATCAGCCTCGACGCGAGCAACCACGTGGCGGTGATGGCGGCGCGCTTCCTCTACGCCCTGCCCTACTACAACGCGAAGATGTCGTTCGACATCGCCGACGACGGCTGGGTGACCTACCGATCGACGCGACGCCACTCTGGGGTTCCCATCGCCGAGTTCAAGGGGCGATATCGCGCGAAAGGGCCGGCGCTTGCATTCACGCCAGGCACGCTGGAGCGCTGGCTCACCGAGCGGTACGCCCTCTACACGGTCGACGATGGGCACGTGTACGAGGGCGATATACACCACACCCCCTGGACGCTGCACGAGGCGCAAGCCGAGATCGAGACCAACACCACCTTCTCATGCTGGGGCCTCGACGTGCCTGGCGAGCCACCGCTGCTGCACTACGCGCCCCACATCGACACGGTGATCTGGCCCCTTGAACGGGTGTGACGGCAGCCTGAAGCCTATCGCGTGACGCCCGCCAGCGGCTTGCCGTCGAGCGTGCCCTTCTCGCGCAGGCTGCGGCAGCGAACCTCACGCCAGCCGGACGCCGTCACGGCCCACGTCGACTCTGCGTCGGTATCGGTGACGAGGGTTGAAACCCGCTTGCTGTTGAGCCGGTTGAAGGTCATCACGACATGCTCGTGGATGCGCGCCACCGCGATGACGGCACCGTTGGGCGCCGTGCTGTCGAAGTGAAGCGAGCGCACCGTGGTGATGGCCTTCACCGTCTTCACCGTGCTGAGGAGCATCTTGAGCAGCGCGCGGCGCGTGGCGAGGTTCACCTCCTTGCCATCGAGCCCGACGCTCACGAAGGTGTCGGCCTTGCTCGCCAGCCAGCCGTCGGCGTCTCGGCGCGCGGCGGCCGCCGAGGCATCATCGTAGGCGCGCTGTATGGCGCGACGCGCGTCAGCCGTGGAGACGGCGTTGGCGTGTGCGTGCAAGGTCGGCACGGATGTGAATGCGATCAGCAGGCAGGCACACAAGACCAGACGTGCACAAAGAGACGGTCGCGATGTCATCGCTTCAAGCAAACCCTTCGGGTAGACTGGGGAGGTGCACTTCCGCGAGCCGCACCTCGATCCTCTTCGGCGATCGCTACCGCGAGATCAGGCGCAGCTGGGCCTCGAGCTCGGTGATCTCCTGACGCCAGTACGACGACGTGCCGTACTCGTAGAGCACCCGCTTGAAGGCCGGGTCGAGGCGCCGCTGGGCCAGCCAGGCGGCGTAGCGCACGTATCGCAGAGCCCGCAGCACCTCGATGAGACCGATGGTTCGGCGCTCAAACGGGCGGCGCTTCTCGTAGGCGTTGAGGAAGGCGTCGCGCTGCTCGAGCGACTCCGGATCGCGCCCCGGCAGCAGCATCCAGAGGTCTTGCACGGGCGGCCCCATGGCCATGTCGTCGAAGTCGACGACAACGGGGCCCAGCGACGGCCACAGCAGGTTTCCGCGATGGAAGTCGCCGTGGATGCGAATCATCTCGACGCCCTTCAACCGCTCGCGGGCGATGGGCAGCAGCGGCTCGACGGCCTTCTTGTAGCGTGCCCAGGTCTCTGCCGGCATCACCCGCTCGCTATCGAGGATCTCGAGATCACGACGCCCGGGCTCGGCCACCGTCCACCCTGGGCGGTGCTGGGCCTTGCGCTTGCTGCCCACCTCGTGCACCCGTGCCACCAGATCGCCGAGCTCGTGCACCTGTCTCACGCTCAGCTCGTCTGGCGGGCGACCTGCCTGGTGGGGAAAGACTGCGAAGAAGATGCCCGCGGTCTCTCCAATGGTCTCCCCGAAACGAGGAAGCAGCACCGGCGACGACACCGGCACGTCGGCCGCACGCAGATCGGCCAGAAAGCGATGCTCCTCGGCAACGGCGTCCCGGCTCCAACGCCCTGGGCGGTAGAACTTCGCCACCCAGCGCTCACCCTCGAGGTCTTCGACCTGCGCCACCCGGTTCTCGAGGGAGTTGAGGAAGCGCACCGCAGGGTTGCAGGCGATGCCTGCCGCGTCGAAGGCGTCGAGGATGCGCTCGGGGGTGAGATCGTAGAAGTACTTCGTCAGCGGTGCGGGCGCCGGCTCGGACGCCTTGCGCGCCGCCACGTCAGGAGCGCGACGCCGCGGACGGCGTGGCGTTGAGATCGCGCAGCAGGGCCTGCAGGCGGGGCTGGGCATCACGAGCGGCCTGGCGGGTCGACTCGGCCGACGCGCCCGCCG
>RGZZ01000601.1 GCA_010028905.1 Pseudomonadota bacterium
GTCGACCACCAGCAGCACGGTGAGCTCGCGCTCCTCCTCGTGCTTCTTCACGAACGGCCGACCGGTGCGCGCCGTCACGTTCCAGTCGATGGTTCGAACATCATCGCCCGGGAGGTACTCGCGCACCTCGGCGAACTCCACGCCCTGTCCTTTGAACAGGCTCTCGTACTTGCCCGCGAACACCTCTTCCACAAGGCGTGCGGTGGATATCTCGATGCGCCGAATCCTTCTCCGCGTCTCCTCGTTGAGCATCCCCGTGGCGTGCGGGGGCGCCATGTGAGGAGACGCGGCCTCTTCACGGGGCCGCTTCTCCAGATCGGCCATGGCTCACGGCACCTCGATGGTGTCGAAGATCTGGCGCAGGATCGATTCAGCGCTCATCTCCTCGGCCTCGGCCTCGTAGGTGGTGGCCAGGCGATGACGCAGCACATCGTAGCCGATGGACTTCACGTCGTCCGGCGTCACGTAGGCGCGACCGCGCAGGAACGCATAGGCGCGAGAGGCCTGGGCCAGCGCGAGACTGGCACGCGGAGACGCGCCGTAGGCGATGAGCGGCTTGAGGCGCTCGAGACGGAAGCGCTCCGGGGTTCGGGTCGCGAAGACCACGTCGAGGATGTAGCTCTTGACCTTCTCGTCGAGGTAGATCTGGGGAATGAGCTTGCGCACCCGCACCAGGTCGTCGGTATCGATGACGGCCTGGGCGCTGGGCTCTTGGCCGCGCGTCATGCGGTCGATGATCTGCGACTCTTCCTCACGCGTGGGGTAGTCGATCTTGATCTTGAGCATGAAGCGGTCGACCTGCGCCTCCGGAAGCGGATAGGTGCCTTCCTGCTCGACCGGGTTCTGAGTGGCCATCACGAGGAAGGGGGCGGGGAGCGCGAACGTCTGCTCGCCCACGGTGACCTGCTTCTCCTGCATCGCCTCGAGCAGCGCGCTCTGCACCTTGGCGGGCGCGCGGTTGATCTCGTCGGCCAGCACGAGGTTGGCGAACACCGGTCCCTGCTTCACCGAGAACTGACCGCTCTGGGGATTGTAGATGGTGGTTCCCACGAGATCTGAACTTCGCCTTGATGGCCGCGGCAAGGGTCTTGAACGTGAGTGTCTTGGCGAGGCCCGGCACGCCCTCGAGAAGCAGATGACCGTCGGCCAGCAGGCCCACGAGAACGCGCTCGACCACGAGGCCCTGCCCCACGATCACGTTCCCGATCTCGCTCTGGAGCGCCTTGAAGTGGTGGCTCTCCTGTTCGATGCTGTGCTGCAGTGCGCTGAGCGTTGTATCCACAATGCGTCTCCCGTTGTCGCGCCACGCGAGGGCGGCGCCAGAATTCGGCTCGAAACAAGCCAGGATGTGAAAAGCGCTGGGTGGCCACGGCAGTCTGCAACCCGCTTCAATCTCTCACGGGCGTCAGACGAACACATTCCGGCATCGGTTCCCGAAGAGAGGAAGAGATTTCTCATCTCTCGCCTCGACCTCGAGACCTGGGCGCCGAAGGCTGCGCAGGAACCGCAGGTTACGCGATCGACAGGAGACGAACCTCCTCTCCTCCCCGTTCGTCGCGCCTATGTGCAGGGCGACGCGAGGCGGATGCGGAGCACCGGAACACACGTCTGGTGGTTGATCACATGCGCCTGATCGAGCCAGTACCTGGCCAGTTCGAGGTCTCCGCGACGCTTCGCCGCATGCGACAAGAAGACGGCCGATGCCCATCGATGCAGCGCGCACACGCCGTGGCGCGAGCGATGCTCGAGACGATCGCACGCATCCTCCTGGGCACCAGCGATTGCGTCAAAGCCGTCCTTGGCGAGCGACAAGCGATGGCGCACCTCCCCCAGCATGATGTGCCTGTGCACCTTTGGATAGTCGATCTCCACCACATCGCGCGCCGCGTCGGGGCGATCAACCACGAGCCATGAGATCAAGGCGTTCGCGCAGAGACGATACCTGTCCGGCAATGCCAGTGAGAACCTGAGGACGTCATGCGCCTTCAGCGCGTCTGTCGGGTCTCCATTGAGCAGCACTTCGATGAAGGCGATGTCGGCGCGAGCGACCTGGGTCGAGAGGAGATCCTCTCCTACTTCACTTCGGTCGCTCAGGGAATAGCGGGCACCCTCGAGGTCGAGCGCGCGCAGCCGTCGCTCCACCGCCTGATCGGTGAGATTTGGCAGGCGCCCGCCGCGGGAGGGGGGCTGCGGCGCAGCCTCATCGGACGCTCGCCTCAGCAGAAACCGAGCCAGCAAGATGGCCGCAAGGATGCCGTGGTACATCGCTTAGCAGTTCATCTCTTGCGTCACCAACCCTGCGATGGGTGCCCGTGAGCGGGTGACAGAACGAGGGGTAGAGCGGAAACGGCACGGAAAGCAGATGGGGGACGCCCCCTGCACGCGCAGGCCGACGCCCCCCATCACGAAGCCCTGACCGCTCAGGAGCAGCCGGTGGTCTCGCCGCAGGTGTCGCACTTCAGGCAGACCCCGTTGCGCACGAGGGTCCACGAGCCGCAGCCCTTGCACGGGTCGCCCTCATATCCCTTGAGACGCGCTTCGCGGATCTTGCCCTCGATGCTGGCCGGCGCGGTGGCCATGGCCGAGGCGGCCACCGCCCGCGCGCCACCGTTGAGGCCTGCGCTCGTCAGCACCGGCTGCG
>RGZZ01000602.1 GCA_010028905.1 Pseudomonadota bacterium
CGAGCCTGCCTTCAGCCCCCCCGTCGAGCGGGCCCTCTCCGAACCCGTAGGGCGAGGTCCGGCAACACCCCCGACAATCGCGGCAACATCCGGCAACCTCCTGGCAACGAACCCGCAACGTCGCGGCAATGAACTGTTATCGTGGCGGCAACAAGCCGCCCTTGCCCGCGCGCGCGACCGACGTGAAGGATGGGTGTACCAAAAAAGGCCGCGCCTCCCTCGTGGAGGACGGCCCACATCTCTCCTCGCTCCCGGAGCGGTCCATACGTCCGGCTCCTCGGAAGCGCGCGTCGCCCTCACGGGTGAGGCGCGTATTCCCATTTCAGATCCGTGTGCCTCGCGGCGAGCGACGAGGAAGCCGGGCGGGGCGCGTCCAAACAGGGCGGGCATTGGAGACCATCGCGAACGTGACCTCTTCCGACACAGCCACACGCATCATCGTCCAGAAGTTCGGCGGTTCCTCCGTCGCCCGTGAAGAAGGGCGACAGCTTCTCGTCACCAAGGTTCGAGGCGCCCTCGACAGCGGCGCCCGTCCGGTGGTGGTGGTCTCCGCCATGGGCCGGCGCGGCGACCCCTATGCCACCGACACGCTCATCAGCCAGCTCGACTTCGTGCCGCGAGATCTTCGTGATCGGCGCGAGCTCGACATGCTCATGGCGTGCGGCGAGATCATCTCGGTGGTGGTCTGCGCCCATGTTCTTCGGCAGGAAGGCATCGCCGCCGCCGCGATGGTCGGCGCCGACATCGGCATCAGCACCGACGGGCATCACGGAGAAGCCCAGATCATGAGCGTCGCGCCGGGCACCATCACCGATACCGTGCGAGCGGGCCTCGTACCCGTGGTGGCCGGCTTCCAGGGTGTCGCGCCGGAAGGCAGCATCGTCACCCTGGGCCGCGGAGGCAGCGACACCACCGCGGTTGCGCTGGGCGTGGCGCTCGGCGCGGAGGCGGTCGAGATCTACTCCGACGTCGAAGGGGTCATGACCACCGACCCGCGCGTGTACAGCGGCGCCGCACTGATCTCACAGATGTCGTATGAGGAGCTGGGCGAGCTGGCCGTGGAGGGTGCGAAGGTCATGCACCCGCGCTCGGTCGACCTGGCACAGGCGCACGGAACGCCCCTGCGGATTCGCAGCACCTTCACCAACCACCCCGGAACCATGGTGCGACACGACCCGCCCGCCGATGCCCTCGAACGCCAGCGCGTGGTCACCAGCATCACCCCGCTCATGCCGGTCTCGCACGTCATCGTGTCGCTGCCCAGCGTGTCGCAGCAAGCCAAGGACCGCGCCCTTGCACATCTCTTCGAGCGCCTGACCGCGATCGGCATCAGCCTCGACCTCATCAACATCTGCCCGGACCAGCTCTACTTCATCGTGAAGCAGGAGTTCGTCGACAAGGTCACCGACGCGCTCGAGCAGCTCTGGCTCTCGCACACCGTGCGACGTGACTGTGCCAAGATCTCCCTGGTCGGCGTGGGCATGCGCGGCACCCCGGGCGTCGTGGGGCGCATCCACGCCGCGCTCCAGGCCGCGGGCATCGGGATACTGCACAGCACCGACTCGAACATCACGGTCTCGTGCCTCGTCGACGGCGCTGACATGCCGCGCGCGGTCGTGGCGCTGCACGACGAGTTCCTGAGCCATGCGGGGGCGCCCGTCCCGGCCGGCTGACGCCGCAAGAGGCTGGGCCACGTCCTGCCCTGGGGCGAGACGTGCGCGACCAGACCTGTCGTCCCCCGCAGGGTTCGCGGTTACCCGCGCCCGCGCGGGGGAACGCGACGCCTGCGTCGAATCACGGGGAATCTCGGCGAGGAAGTGCGCAACCGCGTTGTACGTCACCATCATGGCCATGGTCGTGACCACGCTGTCGCTGGCGGGCGGCGCCGCATGGCTGGGTCGAAGGCCTCGTGCGACCCGCGGCCATCTGCGCGGGGGGCATGCTCGGCGTGTCGATGGCCCTTCCTGCGGCGATGGCGCTCAACCCCTTCGTCGGTCTTCAGGCGGGCACGTTCCACAACCTGATGATCCTGGCCCTGTGCTTCGGCTTTCTCGGATTCGTCGTAGGATCTCTCAGCGGTCTTGCGGTGGGCGGAATGATTCACGCCACCCCGTCGCGAATCCATGGGAAGACTGAAGCCTCGGTCATTGATGACGAGCATCGGAGAGCGACGCCTCGCAGCGGTCTTGCGAACGCCTCCGAGAAGCCCCGCACGGTCGCAGACGCTCCTCCGTCGGCCCCGTTCGGTGCGATTCTCGCGCAGTGCCAGCAGTCTCATGATTCCAAGACCTCCGGAGGTGAGGAGTGAGCACGTTCGGCCACGTCGTGACGGCCATGGTGACCCCGTTCGACCCCCAGGGTCGCGTCGATCTCGAACAGGCAGCGGCCCTTGCCCAGCGCCTGCTCTCGGAAGGGACAGACACCCTGCTCGTGGCGGGAACCACGGGCGAGTCGCCGACCCTGACCCACGATGAGAAGCTCTCCCTGTTCCGCGCCGTGAAGAAGGCCGCGGGCAAGGCCCCGGTGATGGCGGGAACCGGCTCCAACGACACCGCCGCGAGCGTGGCGCTCACGCGTGAGGCCGAGGCCTGCGGCGTCGACGGCATCCTCGTGGTGAACCCGTACTACAACAAGCCGCCC
>RGZZ01000603.1 GCA_010028905.1 Pseudomonadota bacterium
GGGGAGGCCAATGTTCCGCTTGCCCGCGCGGTCGTCGGGGGGCTGGTGAGCTCGACCGCGCTGACCCTGTTCATGGTGCCCATTCTCTACACCGTGATCGTGCGGCGCAAGCCCGCGATCGACGCGCGCCTGGCCGCGGAACTGGGCGATCTCCCGTACGACGGGGCCGCAGAGCAAGGAGTTCACTGATGTCAGTAATACGAGAGAGACGTTCTTCTCTTGTCGGCATTCGTCTGACGATGGCTGCCGCGCTCATGTGCTGGAGCCTCGGAGCGACGGGCTGCGCGGGCAGCGGTGGCGCGCAGGGTGCGTCCCCCGCCGCCAACCTGACCGTGGCGCCCGTGCGCGTGAAGACGGTTCGCCCACAGAAGGGAGCGGCGCTGACCTCGAGCGTCGAGCAGCCCGCCGATGTGGCCTCCTACTACCGTGTCGATCTGCTGGCCCAGACCGCGGGCACGGTGAGGTTCATCGAGAAGACCATGGGCGATTCGGTGAAGGCGGGCGAGCGCCTGGCAGAGCTCGAGCCCCTCGATCGATCGCTGGCGAAGACCGAGAAGGCGATGCTGCGGGCGCCCTTCGATGGCGAGGTATCGGCTCGATCGGTCGATGTGGGTGCGTTCATCTCGAGTGCCGCCATCGTTCCTGGCGCGCCGGCCCTCATCTCCCTGACCCGCACCGACATCGTCACGGTGTCGATGAAGGTGCCGGAGAGCTTCACCGCGTGGGTGACGCCAGACACCGAAGCCGAGCTGCGCTTCGACGCGTTCCCCGGACGCGCGCTGAAGTGCCGGCTCAGCCGCATCTCGCCCTCGATGAGCGCCATTGACCGCACCTTGCTGGTCGAGGTCGATCTGTACAACGGCACGGCCGATCAGTACAAGGCCTTCTCTGCGCGAGAGAAGGCCACGGGCAACGCCGATCTCAAGAGCCGCAAGCTCCCTGTCTTCCCGGAAGGCCTCGACGCGGGTGGCGCCGCGCGCATCAGGCCCGGCATGTTCGGTCGCATGAAGCTCTCCTTCAAAGGAGTCGGCGGCGCAGCGCTCATTCCCAGCAGCGCCATCGTCCGTCAGGGCGGCCTCTCGTATGTCTATCGGGTTGAGGGGGGGAAGGCGTCTCGCGTCCTCGTTCAGGTGAATACCGACGACGGGGTGAACGCGCGCGTGCTGGTTCCAGAGAACGGGGGAGCGAGCACCCGCGAGCTCTCTGAGAGCGATGAGATCGTGGTCTCGAATCAGGGCGAGCTCGAAGATGGCTCTCCGGTGACGGCAGCCCCATCGCCCTGATCCGGGTGAAGGTCAGGCGGCGCCGCACGCGAGGCTGTGCGCCGTCCGTTGCGACCGGCTGAGAACGGGGGCTCAGTCTTCGCCCTGCGCGGCGGCGAAGGTTCCCACCACATCGCGGATGCGGGGGTTGAACAGAATCCCCAGGTGCCCACCGTGCGCGTACTGTCTCACGACCTGGTCGGGCACGTAGTCCTCGGCCTGGTGCGTGAAGGTCTCCACGTTCTCCGCGTTGAGGATCATGTCGTCTTGTGACGTGAGCACGAGCACCGGCACCCCGTTGCCGCTCACGTCGTGGAGCATGTCGTGGAGACGGTGGGCTTTCGAGGTCTCTTCGACGGTGGTGCCGTGCTGCACGAACCAGGCGTCCTGGCTCAGGCTGCGGTGCACGTAGGCGTCGAATGTCTTCGTGTCGGGCGGAGGGTTTCGCAGGTGGCGCAGCATGGTCTCGAGGATGATCCGGGGGCCGCCTTGATAGGCGACGACCTGTTCGACAAGGTAGTCTCCCCGGTTGGCGACCTGGCTCTGGGCGAATGTGTCGAACCGCCCCCCTCTGATGAGGTTGTAGTAGCGCAGTCCCACTTCGGTGACCTGGCCATAGGGGATGGGGCCACGGTCGCCGAGCTGGTCCATCATGGTTACGCTGTCGAGCAGGTCTTGCGGGGGAGAGACGGCGGTGAACGTGCCGTTCAAGATCTGCTCTCCGCCGTGATGTTGCTGGGCCTGCAAGGTGGCCACCCCCAGCAGCCCGCCATACGAGCACCCCACCCCGGAGACGTCTTCGAAGTAGTCGGGCAGCAGGCGTCGGAGGCTGCGCAAGATGTCGACGTTGGTCTCGGCCTCGTTGGGAAGAACCCCTGGGAGGTGGTTGGGCACCGCGTCGAGCCAGCCGTTGCTGAATGGATTGGGGATGACGGCGAAGTTGAGTCCTTGCTTGAGGGCGATGTCTTCGATCTGGCGCACCGGAGGGGTGGTGTGATCGTTCCCGATTCCGGGGAAGATGAGCACCATCTTGGCGTCGGGGCCGTGGTTGAGGTTCATGTGGATGTCGAGCGGCCGGCTGAAGTGCCTGCCAAGCGTCAGTCGGGCGATCTGCGTGCCGATGTTCGGCGTGTTGATCGATGCGTCGACATTCTGGGCCACGGTCGCCACGTAGGGGTCGAGGGGCGGGTAGTCGGTTCGCGCCACCTGCGATCGAATGGCGTCGATGGCGTTCGGTGTGGCCGCCGTCTCGGCTTGCATCTGAGGTCCGCGGTCGCGATGGATCGGAGTCACGGACTGCCCCAGGGAGGGCAGAACCGCGGGCACGCTGGCCGCCGCGGCGGGGGACGAGAGCAGCTGGAAGGCAAGCATGGTCGA
>RGZZ01000604.1 GCA_010028905.1 Pseudomonadota bacterium
GCGCTGCTCGAGGCCCGCCAGATACTGCTCGACGCTGCCCCCGCTGGCGTGGGCGCGGGACAGGAAGAGAGCGGCATCGAACGGGGTGTCGGTCTCGCCGGTGTTCTCGAAGTCGACCTTCTGCGGGATGTCGAGATAGTCGTGCACCGTCGCCATCGCGTCGGCGAGGGAGAGGCCCGTCTTCGTGCCCCGCAGGTGGCTCACCAGCGTGGTGGGCACGTTCACGTGCACGAAGGTGTCGGTGGTTCTGTGGTCGGCCATGAGCAGCGTGCCATCGGGCGTGAGCGCGAACACGCGGTACTCGTCCGGCCGCAGACCTTGCGCCGGCAAGAAGCCTGCGACAGACGGAAGGCGCGATGCGGCACCGAGAGCAGAGGTATCGATCGTTCCGGCTGCGTGAGTCGCCGTCGGATTCACGTCGAACGAGCCCGAGGCGCTGGTGGTGTCGGTGCCGATCACGGTGCCCGCGGCGTTCACCACCACCACCGAGGCCTACTCGACGGGCGCGTCGAGGGCCACGTGGCCTTGCACGCGCGAGAGCGGCGCGACACCTGCCGGGTCGCCTGACAGGGGACTTCCGCCGTTCAGGCTCAGGCTGCTGCCACCTCCGCTCGAGCAGCCCACCAGCGTGGGCGCCAGCAGCGCAAAGACGAGCAGCATCGATACGATCGGGCGGGTGGTTCTCAACAGGCGATTCATTCGTTCTCTCCTCGCGGCGTGCGCATCACGGGGTGACCGTGATGGTGGCGGTCTGTGCTGTGGTGAGGCCGTTCGCGGTGGCGATGATGCGCACCGCGCCGGCGGACTGCTCCTTGAGGTACCGCCCGGCGCCGATGATGGTGCCGCCGGTGCCGGCGCCGGCGACGTAGTGGGTGATGCGGCCATCGGTCTGGCGCCAGATTTCCGGGCCGGTCGTCTCGTAGTGCGAGCGCGGGTTGTTGGGGTTGGAGTACTGGTCTGGCTTCCACGCCCCGGGAATCTCGCGCGCGAGCCGGTCGCTGACCGAGTAGTAGGAACGCGGGTCGTCTGGCTCCACCGCGGTCGGGCAGACCTCGACGCGGGCGCCGTACGCCTTGAGCACGTTGATCTTGTCCGCGCTCACCTTGTCCGGGCAGACGAAGACGCAGCGGTAGCCCCGCTCCTGGGCGACCAGCGCCAGCCCCACCCCGGTGTTGCCGCTGGTCGGCTCCACGATGGTGCCGCCGGGCTTGAGCAGGCCGTCGCGCTCGGCTGCGTCGACCATCGCGACCGCGATGCGGTCCTTCGCCGAGCCGCCGGGGTTGAGGTACTCCACCTTCGCGAGCACGGTCGCTGCGATGCCCTCGGTGACGCGCTTCAGGCGGACCAGCGGGGTGTTGCCGATGAGGTCAAGGACGCTGTCTGCGTAATCCACGTGGGGCTATTCAACGATCTGGCGCGGTGGGCGAATCAGGGCGCGGGGAGGTTCGCTTGCCCGAAAAAGCGTGGCCCCTGGGCCCCGCCTCCGGCGGGAACTCCCAGGGGTCACTTCGCATCTCCCCGTAGAGAGCGCGCATTTAGACGAAGAGTACATCACAGACCGCCGATGCCGCAAACAAAACCTTCTTTCCACAGACGGTCACTGATCATCAGCAGGTCGGGCCGACGAAACCAAGACTGCGCAAGTGGATGCGAGAACTTCTCAACCCCTCAGCGGCCTGTCGGCATTCGGGGACGAGTCTCTCGTCCAGACACATCCGCGTCGCCGCACATACGTCCTAGCCGCAGTCCTGCTTAGCAATCAATCCTCGAATCATCTAAGACCAACCATGCGTCGCATGAACGGAAATCGAAAATCCAAACTTCACTGGCACACGGAATCATTGGGTCGAAGACTGTCCACGGCGGCCACAATCGCCGAACTTCCGTTCATCTGCGAACTTGTGACGGTTCGAGCCAGTGACCAGACGAGCACCGAACGCCTGAGGCGGCTGTGCCTATTAGCTCTCGCGGGGCGTCTTTCACAAGCCGGATGCAATGCCCTTGCGCTTGAATCACGCGGCCATTCCCTCGATGCCAGTGACTTCTCCTTCTGGAAGCGCATCCAAACATCAAACCAGTTTCACCACGCAGTCACGCTGAGCCATGTGCCTGGCCCAGCGGAGCCGCTGCTGTGGATACCCGACATCGTCTGCGGGGCATTCAACACGTGGATGCGCGGGGATGCTCGAGCATGGGACCTACTCAAACACCGCGTCACGCACACCGCACTTGACTCAAAGGGTCAACCGTTCTCGAGCTAGGCCGCGCGGCGTGTCCGGCGCTCGGCTAGCAGCCACACATGAGGGAAAGAAACACTCGCAGTCCCGATCGCATCGTCACAACACAGAAGTTGGCCCCGGGCTCGGCCTCCGGCGAATTTTCGAGGGACCGCTTCACAACTCCGCGCTCGGAGGCGCATTGGTTTTTCAACGCAAGGCAGACGCTTCACGAGCGTCAATCGCGATGGGACGCCAAAGCAGTCGTTTGAGACCCTCTGCGGCCAGGGCGAACGCCAAGACTTCGACGGTGCCGGCCACCGGGACTCAGTCGCGGGTCATGCGGGCGATGATGGCGAGCAGCCGCAGCAGCTCCAGATACAGCCACACCAGCGAGACCACGATGCC
>RGZZ01000605.1 GCA_010028905.1 Pseudomonadota bacterium
CGAGCACGCGCTTGATGAAGGGGATGCGCGCCTTGTGGTCGTGATCGAGGGTGAAGCTCGACAGCGCGAGGTCGCCGTGGCGCACGTAGGTGTAGCTCTCCGACGAGAAGTCGCAGCTGTGGATGGGGGTGCGCGCCAGGGCGTATCCCCCCAGGGCCGCCACCAGCATCAAGAAGCACAGGCTTGCCTTCGCGAGGCCCGCCGCACACGAGACTCGGCTCCTCATCGCGTTCATCACCAGGCCTCCGCATCAGGCGCGGGTTTCGCGCCGCGCGCCGGTCCGCACGGTTCAGGTCGCCCCCCGTGGATTCCTTCTCTCGGGGTGACGAGGGCGCAAGGGAGCCGTCGCGCCGTGCGTCGAACCCTGCGGGCCACCCTCGACCACTACCTGAGCCGCATCCTCGAGATCGGCGCCTCCGACTTCCACCTGTCATCGGAGTGCGTGCCCCTGGCACGGCTCCACGGCGGCCTCGTCAGCCTCGACGACCAGATGCTCTCGGCGGCTGACGTCACGTCGTTCGTTCGTCTGCTGCTCGACGATGACGACTGGGCCAGCTTCAACGAGCGCAAGAACATCGACTTCTCGTACGAGACACGTCTGGGCGGAGCCCTGCGGCGGTTTCGCTGCAACGTCTACATGCAGGGGCTTGGGTTCAGCGTGGTCATGCGCGTCATCCCCATCGAGATCCCCCGCTGGGAGGCATGCGGCCTGCCCGCCTCGGTAGTCGAGCTGACGCGCTTCAGCCAGGGGCTCGTGCTCGTAACAGGGGCCACCAGCTGCGGCAAGTCGTCCACCCTGGCCGCCCTGCTGCGCTACATCAACGAATCGCGACCCGTGCACATCATCACCATCGAAGACCCCATCGAGTACGTGCACCCCTGCGAGAAGGCGCTGGTGCACCAGCGACAGGTGGGCACCGACGTCGACAGCTTCCAGAGCGCGCTGCGCGGCGCCCTGCGCGAAGATCCGGACGTGATCATGATCGGCGAGATGCGCAGCCTCGAGACCACGCAGCTGGCCATCACGGCCGCCGAGACAGGCCACCTCGTGCTCGCCACCATGCACACCAACAGCGCCGCGAAGACCGTCGACCGCATCATCGACGCTTTCCCCGTCGACCAGCAGCCCCAGATCCGTCTCATGATCAGCGAATCGCTGCGCGGCATCATCGCCCAGCAGCTTGTGCCCCGCCTCGACGGCCAGGGGCGCGTGCTGGCCTGTGAGGTGCTGCACATGATCCCGTCCATCTCGCACATGATCCGCGAGGGCCGCACCTTCCAGATCACGTCGGTGCTGCAGACCCACTCGAGCTACGGCATGTGCTCGATGGATCAAGCCCTGGCCCATCTCTACATCAACGGAGTCATCAGCGAGACCGAGTGCCGCGCCCGCTCGGTCGACCAGACGCTGCTCGAGACCCTGCTGGCCGAAGCCAACAAGAAGGGATAGGCACCCACCGTGAAGCGCAAAGCCCCCCCCGGACTCCCCCCTTGGGTCGCCGAGGCCGCACGCGAGCTTGCCGCCGAGCAGGCTGGTCTGAAGTCAGGGTCTCGCGACATCGAGCTGCCCGCTGAGTACACCCTCCCCGATCTGCTCACCGCGGTGTTCGCCCACGAGGCCTCCGACCTGCACCTCTCGGTCGGGCAGCCCCCCACCTACCGGGTGCACGGAGACCTGGTACGCGCCCAGGCTCCTCCGCTCACGCAGGAGCGCGCCCAGAAGATGCTGCTCCCCATCATCACCGAAGACCAGCGCAACAAGTACCTTGACGTGGGCAGCCTCGACTTCGCCTACGACTTCAACGGACAGGCCCGCTTCCGCGGCAACTTCTTCGATCACTACCGCGGCATGGGGGCGGTGTTCCGCGTCATCCCATCGGCCGTTCCGCGCCTCGACCAGCTGGGGCTTCCGCAGGTCATCACCCGGGTCGCCAATCTGCGCTCCGGCTTCGTGCTCGTCACCGGCCCCACCGGCTCCGGCAAGTCGACCACGCTGGCGGCCATCATCAACCACATCAACATGACGCGAAACGCGCACATCATCACCATCGAAGACCCGGTCGAGTTCGTCCACCCCCGCATCAAGTGCCTCATCGACCACCGCGAGGTGGGACAGCACGCCACCTCGTTCTCCGACGCGCTCATGTCGTCGCTGCGTGAAGACCCGGACATCATCCTCGTGGGCGAGATGCGCGACCTCGACACCATCTACAACGCCATCAAGGCAGCCGAGACCGGCATTCTCGTGTTCGCCACCCTGCACACCAACACCGCGCCCAAATCAGTCGACCGCATCGTCGACGTCTTCCCCGCCCGCCAGCAAGATCAGATCCGCACCATGCTGGCCGAATCGCTCAAGGCGGTGGTGTCGCAGCAGCTCGTGAAGCGCGCTGATGGCCTGGGACGCATCGCAGTGCACGAGATACTGCTGTGGACGCCGGGGTTGTCGAACCTCATTCGTGAGGGCAAGTCATCGCAGTTCGGGAACTTCATCCAGATGGGGCGCAACTCAGGCATGCAGTCGCTCGACGGCGATCTACGACGCAACGTGGAGCTCGGCATCATCAGCCTCGCCGCGGCGCGAGAGCGCGCCCAGGACCCGGACAACCTCGA
>RGZZ01000606.1 GCA_010028905.1 Pseudomonadota bacterium
CGTCTGGCGTGTCTCGGGTGGCCTGCAGGCAGGCGTCGAGGTCGAGGCGGTCTGCCGTCATCGCCTCGCGCGGCTCAGTACTTCCTCAGGGCGTCGACCGTGGGCAGGCAGGCCCACATCTCGCCCAGCTCGCGATACGACGCCGCGATCTCGCGCAGCGCCTCGGCGAGCGGCTTGCTGTACGACGTGGGCGTGAGCGACAGGCGGTGCGCGCGTATCTCGTCGAGGTGCTGGGCCGACCAGCCGAGGCGCTTTGCCGCTTCCTGCTCGGCCTTGTTGAAGCCCGCGCTCTTCAGGCGCGCGAGGGCCGCACTGGCCTGCTCGGGTGTGGCGTTGAGCCCCCGCTTCTCGGCGCGGTCGGCGGCCTGCTCGAGGCGGGTGGCTGCCTTCATCCAGAGCAGCCCGGCGCGTCGCTTCAGCTCGACCAGCACCATGCCCTGACGCTCCACCGCAGCGGCGTTGCCGGCCTGCACCGCGCCGCCCAGGCGATCGCGGGCGATGCGCGCGGCGCGCAGCACCGAGTCGAGCTCGAGCATCACGCCGAGCAGGCTGTCGGCCGCGGGCGGCTGCTTGAGCCCCTGACACACTGCGGCGATGTCGACCTTCTCCGGCATGGTGACCTCATTGAAGTCGGGGCGGGGCGGATCGCCCCCGAGAGAGGCGCTGATGATGCCTGCGTTCTCGAAGATCATGTTGAACATGCCGTCTTTCACGGTCCCCTGCATGTCGAGGCCGAGACCAGAGGTCGCCTTGCCGGTGGCGAACTGGGCCGGATCATCGAAGAGGCTGCTCAGATCGGTCATGTTCTCGATGTAGCCCATGCACTCGCGGGCCTTCACCAGAATTTCCTTGTTCTTCCAGGTGTCCTTGTCCGGGTCTTTCTCCTTGTCGCGACGGGGGTTGCGCCGCCCGGGTGGACGGCTGCTGTCGTGGTCGCTGTTGCGGCTCGACAGGCCCAGGCGCTGGCGCGACTGGTTGCCCGGCTGGCTGATGCTGTTGGAGGGCTCGAAGGGCTTGAGCCACTTGGGGCCCACGTGCGCCCCGTCGCCGCCGTCGTATGCCACGCGACCGCCCTGGGCAAGCCGCTTCGCGTTGCCGTACAACGCGCGGTGCAGCGCGCCCGCGCCCTCGCCGTACGCCACGAGGCGACACGCGTCATCTTCGCGGGCGCTCCCGGGCTTGCGCACGTTCTCGCCGAAGACCACCACGCCCGCCATGAAGGCCTCGTACACGGGGTTGGCAAGCGTTCCCTGATCGGGCGACTCGGCGAGCAGCATCTCGCGCAGCCCTTCGGCGCAGCTGGCGATGTTCACCAGAACGGGGATCATGCTCTTGCGAGAGGCCGCATCTTCGGGCTTCTTGTTGATCTTGCAGATGTTCGCGGTGAGCGATTCGACCTGCTTGCGCAGCGCGACCGCGTCGCGGTAGCGGGCGGGCACCGAGCGGAGCGAGCCCGCGCCGGCGGGGGGCGTGGCCTGGCCCCCTGGAAGTCCGACGAGAGCATAGCCCTTGCCCTGTACCTCGAGGGTGACGGGCTTGTCCGGCTGATACGCGACGATCTGCTTGAAGCGCACGGTCTTGAACGGGCACACCTTCACCGTGGCGTCGCCCTGCAGCGCGAAGGCCTTCTCGTCGTAGTCGATCTCCACGCTGTTGCCGCTCTGGTCGGCCACGCAGCTCACGCGCCCGATCTTGTCGATGCTGATGCGCAGGCTCCCCGGGTTCACCACTTCGATCAATGTCTGGGTGTAGCCCTCGGGGAAGAACGAGATGAAGTAGCCGTTCGGGTTGTACGACCATCGCCCGGTGGGAATCTCCCGGTCGCCGTCCATGTGTGTGGCCTCACCCACCGCCACCGCGATGGACTCGATCTCATTGTACGCAGGCAGAGCGCCGCTCAGCATGCCGCGCAAGGTCGATTCGGCGTTCAAGATCTGCTGCACCGGGCCGGGCAGATATGCAGACGCCTGCGACAGGATCTCCCCAATCTGATTCATGTTCGCGGCCTGATGCATGGCGTCGAGGTCTTTCTTCGAGAGCAGGGTCTCGGCGACGTGCTGCAGCTTGGGGTCGAGCTGGTTGAACGGGGTCTGGGCGATGAGCGCCCAGAGCAGCACCTGGATGTCGTGCTGGTCGATCTCGGGGTGCATCCAGGCGTTGCGCAAGATGGTGTCGACGGTGGAGGCTCCCTTGCCCTTGGCGGGGGCGAACACGTAGCCGTCGCCCCGCCCGCCGCCAGGGCGGTGTCCGCCCGGCGTCAGGCAGTAGCTCTGGGCCCACAGATCGTAGGCGCCTGGCCCGAGCATCATCTCGCCGTCGATGCCGCGGGGCATCTCCTGGGCGGGCACGCGCATCGCGGGGTCGTAGTGATCGAGGAACGGCACGTCTGTGACCGCGTCGGCCAGCCCTGTGGCGAACCACTGGTCCGGGGTGTTTCCCCCACCCAGGCCGGGAATCGAGATGTCGGGCAGCCCCGGGAAGGCTTCGACGGCGGTGTGGCTGACAAGGGCGAGCATGATGGCGCAGAGCGCGATCATGAGGGGTCGACGGGTCATGGGGGTCGGCTCCTTGGGGGGGTGGCACCGCGGTGCAGGCGGTGGATTGAGTAT
>RGZZ01000607.1 GCA_010028905.1 Pseudomonadota bacterium
TCGACATCAAGACCGATGACGACATGGCTGCCCTGAACGCCCCGGGCACGGTGACCATCACCGTGCGCGGATCGCGCGACGCCATCGGCGGCATCGAGCCCAGCACCATCGCCGCAACCGTCGACCTGCGAGGGAAATCGGAAGGGCTCCTGTTCCCAAGGGTGACGGTCATCCCCCCGCCTGAGCTGAGCGTGGTCACGGTTCAACCGGAGCGCCTCAACATTCGTCTCGTGCCCATCATCACGCAGAGCTTCACCGTCGAGGCGCGCCTCTCCGGGCACGTGGCCCAGGGATACTCGGCCTCTCCCCCCACCCTTCGCACCAGCACGGTCACCGTCAAAGGGCCCAAGACGGCGGTGCAGACGGTCAAGTCGGTCTACGCCGTGGTGACCCTCGACAACACCGAGACCGGCATCATGCAGCGCGTCCAGCTCGAGCCGCGAGACGAAGACGGCAACCCGGTGCACAACGTGGAGATCTCCCCTGCCAGCGAGATCGTCACGGTGAATGTCACGCCGGCCGTCGTTCCCCGGCTGCTCCCCGTGTTTCCCGCGTTCACGGGCAACCTCGCCCCGTCGCTGCGCATGAGCGCAAGCTGGACGCCCCGCATGCTCGCGCTCGTGTCGCCTCGGGGAAGCACCGCACCGCCCGCGGTCTTCGCCGAAGCCATCGACGTGTCACGGTTGCGAACGGGAGACCATCGCTTCACAACCAGGGTGGTCGCTCCCAAGGGCGCCACGCTGGTCAAGGAGAAGGAGATCACGGTGGTCGTGCACGTCAGCAGCCCCGAGAAGGCGGCTGCCGCGGCGGGCGCGAAGAAAGCGCCGCCGTCACAGCCGCACTGAGCGCGGGGCCCCACGCTCCGGCGCGCCGCTCGTGACGCCGCCTCACCTCGTCACGGCCTCCTCAGCGGGGGCCTCTTCAGGAGAATCCATGGGCAAGCTCTTTCGTACAGATGGCGTTCGCGGCCTCGCCAACCGCGTGCTGACGGCCCCCCTCGCCCTGCGCATCGGCGCGGCCTACGGCACGATTCTCGCCGCCCAGGCCGGACAGGCCCGCCCCCGACTCGTGCTTGGACGTGACAGTCGCGTCAGCGGTGACATGCTCGAGGCCGCCTTCGTGGCCGGCGCCTGCTCGGCCGGTGTCGACGTTGACCTTCTGGGGGTCATTCCGACCCCCGCGGTGGCGCACCGCGCCCGTTCCGGCGCGTATCAGGGCGGCGTCATGATCTCGGCGTCGCACAACCCCGTGCCGGACAACGGCATCAAGCTGTTCTCGTCAGAAGGCTTCAAGATCGCCGATGACCTCGAGACACGCATCGAGGAGCTGGTGCTCTCCGACGCGGTGATCGAAGGCCCGGTGGGCCTCGACATCGGACGTGCGCACACCGTGCGCGACGCGGAGACGTGCTACATCGACCACGTGGTCGCACAGACCCCCTGCCGGCTCGACGGGCTGCGCGTGGTGCTCGACTGCGCTTGCGGCGCGGCCTGGAGCGTTGCCGCGCGCATCTTCAAGGCGCTGGGCGCCGACGTGACGGTTCTCAACGACGAACCCGACGGCGCCAGAATCAACGTGGCCTGCGGTTCCACCGACCTGTCGGCCCTCCGGAAGGCCGTGGTGGAGACGGGGGCTGACCTCGGGCTGGCCTTCGACGGCGACGCCGATCGATGCCTTGCGGTTGATGCGAGCGGCGACCCGGTGAACGGCGACCAGATGCTGCTGGCGTTCGCCCGCGCTCGAGAAGACGCAACGCCGAAGATCGTCGTGGCCACCGTGATGAGCAATCTCGGCCTCGAGCTCAGCCTGCGCGACATCGGCTACGAGATGCGCCGCGCCTCCGTGGGAGACCGCTTCGTGCTGGAAGAGATGCTTCGCTGCGGATCAGCCCTGGGCGGTGAGCAGTCGGGCCACATCATCTTCCTCGATGCCGCCACCACCGGCGACGGTGCGCTGACAGCGGCGCGGCTGGCGGCAACGGTGAAGG
Organism: Pseudomonadota bacterium; assembly: GCA_010028905.1. Taxonomy (NCBI): domain Bacteria; kingdom Pseudomonadati; phylum Pseudomonadota; species Pseudomonadota bacterium. Next base: position 1,988 of record RGZZ01000607.1, read on the forward strand.
CGGCCGGGAAGCCGCTGGCCGAGCTGACCCGCATGCCCACGATCCCACAGATGCTGGTGAACGTCACCACGCCGCGAAAAGACCGCCTCGACGAAGACGCCGAGATCGCCACTGCCATCGCGGAGGTCGAGCGTCAGCTCGCAGGGCGCGGCCGCCTCCTGGTTCGTCCGTCGGGCACCGAACCGATGGTGAGGGTGATGGCCGAAGGACCGGACGCAGGTGAGCTCGAGGCGGTGGTGTCACGCCTGGTGGCCCTGATCGAGAAGAACCTGGGCTGAGCAGCGGCTGTCAACGCCAGAATATGAAGAGGTTGTTGCCGCTGTTGCCGGAATGTTGCCATTCTCTTGACGAATTGTGAAACGGTCGTGAATACGGTACGAGACAGATGAGCATGGAAACGAGCGGCAACGTAACCCCGCCCCGCGGTGGCTTCTCGCTCTTCCGATCGGAAGAGGCGCCTGCCGCGCGCGAGCCCATTGCGCAGAGGCCCTCGGTGGCCGAGCAGGGCAGCGACGGCACGATGCTGGGCCGCCTCCTCCGCATGCGAGGCGAGCTCGACGGCCACCTCACCGACATCACCGGCGGCTTCCGCCCTTGGCCCAAGGGCGACC
>RGZZ01000608.1 GCA_010028905.1 Pseudomonadota bacterium
ACGTCGGTCGTTCCATCTTCGTTGAAGTCGCCCAGCAGCGGGGGCGCTCCATAGCCAAAGATCGACTGCGAGCTCACCGCTGAGAGCTTGACGCCGCCGCCGTCGAGGGTTACCAAGGCGTAGTTCGACGGTTGCTGGCCGGTGACGTTCACCGCGTTGGAGATAATTTCGACCTTTCCGTTGCCGTTGAGATCGGTGGCCACCGCCGCGCCGTCGCGTCCATAGCCATAGGGCACCACCAGGCTCGGGGTGAACCCGCCCTTGCCATCGCCGAGCAGGCTGTACAGCTGATGGTTCGGCCCATCTTGCGTGTTGACCAGCAGATCCTGGTTCACGTCGCCATTGAGATGCGTGGCGTACGGGAGGATGAGCGCGCCGGAGCCGATCACCGTGGTGTTCGTGCCCGCGCTGAAGGTGCCGTCGCCGTTGCCCAGCAGGGTGAGTATGTCTTCGTTCGTCGTCACCGCGAGATCGTCGATGTCGTCGCCATTGAAACGTCCGATCGTGAGCAGGGGAAATTGAGCATTCGCGAACGCGGGGGCCGAGACGCTGGCGGTCGCCTTGAAGCTGCCGCCGCCGTCGCCGAGCAGCACCTGCACCACGCCGCTGCCGTTGCTGTCGAGGCTCACCGCGAGGTCGGTCTTGCCGTCGCGGTTGAAGTCGCCGCTGACGACGCCGTAGGCCTGGAGCAGACCGGTGATGCTCGCGCCCTGCGCGAACGTGCCGTCGCCATTGCTGAGAAACACGTTCACCTGTTGAGACTTGAACGAGGCCACGGCGAGGTCGGTCTTGCCGTCGCCGTTGAAGTCGGCGGCGGTCATCGAAACGACGACATCGAAGGAGGTGCTGACCGCTTGGGGAGCCGTCAGGTGGCCCTCGCCATCGCCCAGCATGACGACGACGGAGGGGCTGGCGTAGTAGCCTGCAATGGCGACGTCGAGGTGCCCGTCACCATTGAAGTCGCCCGTGACCTGGGTGGTTACGGCGCTGCTCACAAGTCGATTCTCGACGGGTGTGCCGTTGGCGTAGTCGGTGCGAGACCGTGCAGACAGGAAGACGGGCGAGAGCGGCGCCACCACGAAGGTCACCGAGGTGTCGGCGGTGAGGGAGCCCGAGCTTGCCTTCAGGGTGTAGCCCGCGGCGGCGAGGCTGATGCGCACGTCGCTGAAGGTGGCCACGCCGTTCACGGCGTTCACGGTGAGGGTGCCGCTGAGCACCGCGTTGCTGGGGTTCTTGTCGAGGCTGAGGGTGATGGCGTCGGTGGCGCCGGTCACCGTGTTGCCGCTTTCGTCGACCACGGCGACCTGGGGTGCCGGGTTGAGCGCGGTGAGCGCTTCGCTCTTGCCCGTGCTCTTCGTCGGCTGGGTGATGAACTTGAGGGCCTTGGCTTGCGGCTGCGGAGTGGGAGTTGGAGTGGGTGCGGCGGTCACCGGCCCCTGCGTGGGCTGGCCGCCCGCGAACCGAGGTCCGCCGCAGCCCACGAGGAAGGCCGCCAGGCTCGTGACGAGCAGCCACGGCACGAGGGCCGAAGCGGTGAAGCTCGCGGCCGATCCGGCCAGGCCGCAGCCCGCGAGCAGGGCGGTGACGAGCACGAGCGCCAGGCTCAGGGTGACGGCGGGGCGCACGCGCTGGCGGCTCTGCTCGTCAGGCTGGGTAGATGGGGGTGGGTTCTTCGGCGTCATGGGCGATCTCCTTGCGATGGTGCGATAGGCGGAGACGTGGGGCCTCTGAAGCAGGAGGCCTTCGACGCCTGGCGCATCAGGCCTGTCGCTCAGCCGCCGAGCTTCTTCTGTATGCGCACCCCTCCGATGACCACGAACCCATCGCTCACCTCGACGCGCGGCGCCTCGGCGTCAGGATTGGCGGTCATGTTGAGGGCCTCGGCCATGCGCTCGACGGTCTGCTGCGCCCGGGGCTTTCGCTCGAGGGCCGCCAGGCAGTCGAGCAGCGAGGTGCAGGCCCGCCCCTCATCGCCCAGGCGCCAGAGGCCATCGATGTGCTTCTTCGCCGCTTCGGCTTCGTCTTGGCCCCGGTCTCGCGCCAGGGCCATCAGCCCGCCAGACAGCATGCGGCGGCGCGCCGCGTCGTCCGGCACGGCGTCGCTCAGCGTGCGCGCCCATGCGAACGGGTCGAGGGGCGTCGCGGCGTCGGCATCTGCCCACAGGGTCAGGGCCCGTTTCGCAATCGCGGTCTGGGCTTCGAGGCTGGTGTCGGCCTTCACCATCTCAGCCGACAATTCGAGGGCGAGACGCGAGCGGTCGAACTTCAGCTCTGCGCCGGCCAGGGTTCCGAGAACCCCCACTGCGACGCGGCCCGTGTCAGACGGGCTCGCGCTCGCGACGGCCTCGATCATCTGTCGCGCCGTCGTGGCCACGTCGCCGCGCTGCGGCGTGTCGCGCGTCAGGGCTTCGAAGGCCACCTTGCCTGCGGCCACGCAGGCTTCCGTGTACCGCGCCCCATCGCCCGAAGCCGCCCTCATCGCCACGATGGGCAACGCGGCCCTGCGAGGGGCGCGGTACACGGAAGCCTGCGTGGCCGCAGGCAAGGTGGCCTTCGAAGCCCTGACGCGCGACACGCCGCAGCGCGGCGACGTG
>RGZZ01000609.1 GCA_010028905.1 Pseudomonadota bacterium
GTGTCTCACCGAGATGCAGTGTTCCCTGCGCCGTGTGGCGAAGGGTCTCAAATGAGTCTCGCTTCCGCATCGCACTTCGACGTCCATGCCGTTCGCGCCCAGTTCCCCGCGCTCACGCGCCCGGGCGCTCCCATCTATTTCGACAACGCCGCGGGCACCCAGGTGGTACAGACGTGCATCGATGACATGACACGCTACCTGGTCGAGATGAACGCCAACTCGCATGGCGTCTTCGAGACGTCGCGCCGGTCGGACGCCTGCATCGACGACTGCCGCGCGGCCGTGGCCGACTTCGTCAACGCAGAGCACCCTGACGAGGTGGCCTTCGGGGGCAACATGACCACCCTCACCCAGATCTTTGCCCGTGGATTCGGGCGCGATCTGGGACCGGGCGATGAGATCATCACCACGCGCATCGAGCACGAAGCCAACGTCTCGCCCTGGCTCGCCCTCGAGGAGCGCGGCGTGAAGGTGCGCTTCGTCGCGCTGCGACCCGACGACGTCACCCTCGATCTTGACAGCCTCGCTTCGGTGCTCAGCGAGCGCACGCGCCTCGTGGCGGTGGGGCGGGCGTCGAATGCCTTCGGTACGGTGCATCCGGTGGCCGAGGTTGCGCGCATGGCCCATTCCGTGGGGGCGCTCTGCTTTGTCGACGCGGTGCACTACTCTCCTCACGGCCCCATCGACGTGCAGGCTCTGGGGTGCGATGTGCTGGTGTTCTCGGCGTACAAGATGTTCGGACCGCACCTGGGGGTTCTCTGGGGGCGTCGCGAGGTTCTGGAGCGGGTGCGTCCGTACCATCTTCGCACCGTTCCGCCCGAATGCCCCGGCAAGTACGAGACGGGCACCCAGAACAACGAGGGCATCAGCGGATTGCACGGGGCGCTCCGCTACCTCGAGTCGCTCTCCGACAGTGCGGTCCCAGACCGTCAAACACGGCTCCGCGACGCCATGGAGCGTGTGCGTCAGGTCGAAGAGACGCTTAGCCTGCGCCTGCTCGATCTGTTCGCTTCCCATCGAGATGTGCGCGTGCACGGGATCACCGATCCGGGGAGAGTCTCCGAGCGTGTTCCCACCTTCGCCATCACGGTGGCGGGCCACCACCCGCTTGCGGTGGCCGAGCACCTGGCCGCCGCAAACATCAACAGCTGGAACGGCAACAACTATGCCCTCGAGCCCATGACCGCGCTCGGGCTCGAGGCGTCCGGCGGCGCGGTGCGCATCAGCCCGGTGCACTACAACACGTTCGAAGAGATCGACGCGCTCGACCGCGCGCTGGGGGCTCTCTGACAACGGCCGCAAAGGCCGATCTCCGCTCAGATGGATTGCTAGAAGTGCAGCTTTCGTCCGCGCGTCTAGCTTGAGCTGCGTCTGTTCGTCGTCGATGCGAATGCGCTCGCATCTGGGTTCAGCCGATGTTTGTGGGTCTTCCTCGCAGCAGCCAACCAGCGCGACAGAGGTGTTTGGGGCGCACTCGTGGTGGACAAGGGCGTGTCCCCCACGGTGGCGTGGTGGACAAGGGCGTGTCCCTCAGTGCCGCAGGGTGCGTGCGCGTTGTCCCCCACGGTGGCGTGGTGGACAAGGCCGTGTCCCCCACGGCCTCGTGGTGGACAAGGAGTGGCACTGCGGCCTCGAGGTTGACTGAGTCTGGTTGGGGCGATCTGAACGACGTTCGCCAAGGCGAAGGCAGTGCGCGAAGGTGGCTTCAGGTTCCCTGTCGGAAGCGCGGTCCTACGGAGTTCGCGCGTGTTTCACTGGGTGGCGACCCCGGAGCTCTTGTCAGGGTTTTGTTTTTTTTGAGGACGAACCGGGGGAGGAACTGGGTGACGACGCGACGGGCGCACAGGCGGTTGGGTCTGGTGTGTGGATGTAACAGGGCGTTGTGCACCTTTTTCTGCGCGAAAAAACCTGGCGTCAGTCGTCTGAGGCGTCGTACTGCTGCGCCGCGTTTCAATGTGACGCCTCTGGCTGTCATGTGACACCTCCAGCTGTCACATCGCGTTTCAATGTGACAGCCCTGTCTGTCACGTGACACCTCCAGCTGTCACTTAGCGCTTCACTGGGGTTGCAGAGCACGCAACGGCCTTCGCTCTGAGTGGACCCTCGGTATCGCCTTCGCCCCTTCGCCCTCGTCCCCGTCTTCGAAAAAAACATCTGATTGACGAGGGTCTCGGGATCGCCTCTCTGGTGACACTGCACGAGCTCCGCAGGACCTGCGTCTCGCGAGGGGACCTGCAGCCACAAAGGCGGCTGTCCCCCAGCCAGATCTGCTGTGTCCCCCACGGTGGCGTGGTGGCCAATGCTGTGTCCCCCACGGTGGCGTGGTGGACATACGCGTGATCCGCCAAGCCGTGTAAAGAGCATCCGATCGCATTCCAATGCACGCTTGAGAAGGTCGCACGCCACTGCGACAGGAGCCTCTCGGGTTGCTGCGTGCTCAGCGGCGAAGCCAATGCACCCACGGGCCTGGGTCTCCCCGCAACTTCACCTTCTTGACGTTGGCCAGGCTCTGATCAAGCGCCCAAACCAGCCGTCATCCCCGGCACCCGTCGCGTCAATTTGGCGGGAACCCAAGGGGGT
>RGZZ01000610.1 GCA_010028905.1 Pseudomonadota bacterium
CCAGGGCGAGGTCAGAGAGCTGCAACGGCACTAGATCTCTGCGATGAGCTCCTCGAACTGGGGAACGAGGTCGAGCCCCTCACCGTGCTTCAGGGTCTGGGCCACAGACAGCCCTTCCTCGAGCACGTCACGGGCCTCCTCCTCGCGCCCCAGGCGCAGGAAGACCTGACCGAGGGCCAGATGCGAGGCCACGTGGCGCTGATCGATCTCGAGAACCGCCATGAGATGGTCGGCCGCTTCACGCAGCTCTCCGTCTTCGAGCAGTCGGGTGCCGAGAACGTAGTGCAGCTCGAGGTCGTCGGGGTCGAGCTCTAGCATCTCGCGCAGCTCGCTGATCTCCATGGTGGGGTCCTCTCAATCTGGCGCCTGGTGGTAAGGTCGCGCGTCCTAGGCGATGGTGACGCGGTCAGACAGGTAGACGTCTTGAATGGCGTTGAGCAGCGCGACACCTTCGGTCATCGGCTTCTGAAACGCCTTGCGGCCGCTGATGAGACCGGTGCCGCCCGCACGCTTGTTGATGACGGCCGTGCGCACGGCTTCGGCGAGGTCGTTGCTGCCCGATGCGCCACCGCTGTTGATGAGGCCAGCGCGGCCCATGTAGCAGTTCACGACCTGGTAGCGAGTGAGGTCGATGGGGTTGTCGGTGGTGAGCTTCGAGTACACCCGCTTGTCGGTCTTGCCGAAGTTGAGCGCGGTGTAGCCGCCGTTGTTCTCAGGCAGCTTCTGCTTGATGATGTCGGCCTCGATGGTGACGCCCAGGTGGTTGGCCTGACCGGTGAGGTCGGCCGAGACGTGGTAGTCGGCTTCTTTTGTCTTGAAGGCCGGGTTGCGCAGGTAGCACCAGAGCACCGTCGCCATGCCGAGCTCGTGGGCGTGGGCGAAGGCGCGGCTCACCTCTTGTATCTGGCGGGTCGATTCTTCAGAGCCGAAGTAGATGGTGGCGCCCACGGCCACCGCGCCCAGGTTCCACGCCTGATCGATCTCGGCGAACATGATCTGGTCGTACCGGTTGGGGTACGAGATGAACTCGTTGTGGTTGATCTTGACCATGAACGGGATCTTGTGCGCGTACTTGCGCGACACCGAGCCCAGCACGCCCAGGGTGGAGGCCACCGCGTTGCAGCCGCCCTCGATGGCGAGCTTCACGATGTTCTCCGGGTCGAAGTAGGCCGGGTTCGGGGCGAACGAGGCGCCGGCAGAGTGCTCGATGCCCTGGTCGACGGGCAGGATGGAGAGGTACCCGGTGCCCGCGAGGCGCCCGTGGTTGTACATCTGCTGCAGGCTTCGCATCACCTGCGGCGAGCGGTCGGTGTGCGCAAAGATGCGATCGACGAAATCAGGTCCGGGAAGGTGCAGCATGTCTTTCGACACAGTGCCGCAGGTGTGGGTGAGCAGGCCCTTTGCCTCTTCGCCCAGGAGGGCCTCGATATCAACACGGTTCTCGGTCGCGGTGGCCAATGTGTTCGCTCCTTGCTCGGGATGGGGGCGCGCGGGCGCCTCTCGTCAGCATCCCCGTTCTCTCACCGCCACAGAGCCTCGAAGGGTGGGCGGCGCGTCGGCCCATGTTACGGGGAACCCCCGAGCAATCCCTCTATTCCCACGGAACCCGGACCTCCCGGACCTGGCGATCCGGTAACATCCGGTCTCTACCGCCGTCGACCTGGGCTGCGCTACGATGTTGAAGGAGTGAGAGAGATGCTGAGCACTGTATCCACGAGCAGGCCCCCTGCAACGCCGCAACCCACCGCCATCGATCCGAAGAAGCCGGTGTCGATGACGCTGCGATGCTATGTGCCCATCTACACCAACGCCCATCTCGGCGGCACCCCGGAAGACGTCTTCAATCTCAGCAACACGCCCATCGAGGGCACCTTCACGCCCTGCACCCCTGAGAAGTGCGGCGTGCTCCCCAAAGAGGTCTATCACTACAACCCCTTGCTCCAGCCAGACGGCTCGCCTCGGTTTCGTGCTGTCGACAAGCACATCGAAGACGCGCCGAAGAGCCCTCTGGCCGCAGGTTCTCTCTGGGGGCTCATCGGCGGCGCTGCGGCCGGCACCCTGGGTGTGCTGGGTGGAGCCGTCATCGGCAGCCCTGTTCTGGGCGGCGTCATCGGCGCCGCGGCCGGTGCGCTGGTCTCGGGAGGCGTAGGCGCCTGGCGCAGCCGAGGAGACTGCATTCGACTTGTCTGGGACGTCTACCCCATCTACGACACGAAGTACGTGGGCTACAAGGAAGAGGTCACCCAACGCGTCCAGGGCGGCCAGCAGGGCTACCTCCATCACTTCGAGCCGGTGCTGCAGAGCAAGCGCCTCGGTGAGTTCAAGCTGCCGCGCATCGAGCACTACCGCGAGAACCCGTAGCGACGGCCAGTCGCTCGGCTGCCCCGGCTCACCCCGCCAGCGGTGTGGCTCGCATGACGATCTCGTGGAAGGCCAGTCGTGGGGGCAGGGTTCCGAAGGCCAGTCCCCCTTCCGCTCCCAGGCGTGTGGCGCAGAAGGCATCGGCCACCGCCGCCGGCGCGTGTCGCGTCAGCAGCGCTCCCTGCAGCCCCAGCGCCAGCATCTCCACGATGCGGCGG
>RGZZ01000611.1 GCA_010028905.1 Pseudomonadota bacterium
GCTCTTCTCGTTCACCCTGCTCACCTGGGGAGACCAGCACGGCTTCTTCTTCGTGGGGCACCACGCGATATGCGACGGCACCACCTGTGATCTGCTCTTCACCGAGATCGCGCGCCAGTACGATGCGCGCCGCGGCGGGGGGGAGCCAGCCCCGGCGAGCTTTGGAAGCTATCGCAGCTTCATCGAGGCCGAGCAGGCCTACCTGACCTCCGAGGAGTGCGCTCGCGACCGGGACTTCTGGACCGCGCAGCTGACGCCTCTGCCCGAATCGCCTCTGCCCGCGGCGGACAGATCGAGCACAGGAGATCCTACCGCGCACAGCGTCACGCTCGGCCTCCCCTATGCTCCCATCCGCGCCCTGGTGGCCTGCACGCGCAGGGCCACTCCCTATCTCGTCGTGAAGGCAGCCCTCTCCCTGGTGCTCCACCGGATCACAGAGCGGCCGCGCATCGCCATGGGATTCGTCGGGCACGGCCGCCGAACGCCGGCGCTGCGCCGCAGCGGCGGCATGATGGTGGGCACCTACGCCACCGCCTCCGACCTCGAGCCCCACCTCGGCTTCGCCGACGTGGTGCAGGGCGTCGCAGAGCGCGTGCGCACCGCGATCTCCTCACACGGGGACTACCCCTTCGATCGCCTGGTGCGCGAGATCAACGCCAGTGGCAGCCTGTTCGACGTCTCCATCGTCGGCCACGCAGAGAAGCGCAAGACCGCCTATCGTCGACGTTTCTACCCACCCGGCGTGCAGAGCGAAGCCCTCGTTGTGCACGTCAACATCGACCAGGCGCACCCGACGGACACCCTCGACATCAAGGTCATCTGGAGAGCCGATCTCCTCAGCGTCGAAGAGATCGCACGCATCCACGAGACACTGGTGCTCTTCCTCGAGCACGCCGCGATGAACCCCAACGCGCCGGTGGGCGCGTACCCCCTGCTCTCGTCGCAGGAACGCGAGCGCGTACTGCAGTGGGGGCTCAGCGCAACGACCGCCGTAGCAGAAACCCCACCAGTCTCGCTCCCCCTGCTGCACGCCGCCTTCGAGCATCACGCCGACGCCACCCCACACGCCATCGCGCTGATCTGTGGCGACACGCATCTCACCTATGTCGAGCTCGAGCGTCGTGCCAACCGCGTGGCCCACGCATTGCTGCGCACCGGTCTCGCACCCGAGGAACGGGTGGCCATCTGCCTGCCCCGCGGCGTCGAGGCAATCGTCGCCGAGCTTGGCGTGCTCAAGGCGGGCGGCGCATTCGTGCCGCTCAACCCCGAGCACCCTGGGCAACGACGTGAAGCACAGATGCGGCTTGCTGGCGCGAGCGCTCTCATCGACATACCATTCGTCGAACGCCTGCGTGCCACACTGCCATCGACACGGCCACACGTGGTGACGCATCCGCTGCAGACCGCATACGTCATCTTCACCTCCGGATCGACGGGCGAGCCCAAGGGAGCCAGCATCAGCCACGGCGCTGTCTGCAACACCATCGCAGGCGAGCGACAGCTGAGAGACCTGCATGCTGAGCATTGCGTGCTGCAGGTTGCGGCGCTGACCTTCGACGCGGCCGTCTGGGAAGTGTTTGGCGCCCTCTCCGCCGGAGCGCGAATCGTCGTCTCAGAAACGGAAGGCGCCGAGGCGGTATCGCTTCTTGGCCGCCGCCTGCAAGAGAATGACGTCACCCATCTCACGCTCACCCCTACGCTCCTTGCCGCGCTCGACATCACCGACACCGTTGCACTGGAGTGCGTCGATGCAGCGGGTGAGGCCGCCCCCACTGGCCTGTTGCAGAGGCACGCGCGGCACACTCGAATCATCAACGCCTATGGGCCTACAGAGACCGCCATCTGCGCCGCAGCCTTCGATTGCAGCGACATCACAGAGGAGCGCGCTCCCATCGGACGCCCCCTGCCAGGGGTGCGGCTGTACGTGCTCGACGCCCAGCTCGAGCCCCTGCCGCTCGGCGTTCCAGGGCGGCTCTACATCGGCGGCGCAGGTGTGGGACGAGGCTACGTATCCCGCCCCGGCCTGACCGCCGAACGCTTCCTCCCAGACCCCTTCAGCGCACAGGCCGGCGCTCGCATGTATGACAGCGGCGACCGATGCCGATGGGTGATGACCTCGGCCGTTCCGGAAGCTTCCTGGGTGCTCGAGTTCCTCGGTCGCGTCGACGACCAGGTGAAGCTGCGCGGGTTCCGCATCGAGCCCGGCGAAGTCGAGGCTGCGTTGAGCCGGCACGAGGCCGTGCGCAACGCCGCCGTGGACGTGCGCGAAGGGCGACTTGTCGCGTGGCTCGAGCTGTCGCCGCAGGCCGTCGGCAGCGAAGGCTTCGAGGCTGCCATGAGGCACTGGCTGAATGAACGCCTGCCCGACTACATGGTTCCCACCGCCTGGGTCATGCTCGAGCGGCTCCCCCTCAACGCCAGCGGCAAAGTCAATCGTCGTGCCCTGCCCGCGCCCCTGCGTGGCGCGGAGCGCATCACAGAGCCGCGCACCCCCGTCGAGGAGATGATCGCCGCCATCATCGCCGACGTTCTCGGCATCGACAAGGTCGGCATCGACGAGAGCTTCTT
>RGZZ01000612.1 GCA_010028905.1 Pseudomonadota bacterium
GGGGGTTTCGTCGTAAAACCCCCACTCGGCGACCGCCCGCCGAGGGCTGACCCCCGCAAACGCTGGGGGTTTCGTCGTAAAACCCCCACTCGGCGACCGCCCGCCGAAGGTCGACCCCCGCAAACGCTGGGGGTTTCGTCGTAAAACCCCCACTCGGCGACCGCACGCTGAGGACTGACCCTCGCATCGGCTGACCCCCGCAAACGCCGGGGGTTTCGTCGTTAGCTCCCCACCTGCGGTGCAGATCACGACCGGCTCTCTCCCACCAGGCGGGCCGAGCCCGCGGTGCCGGTCAGAGCCAGATCAGACCTGCGAGAAGGACCCGCCCCCTTTGAGAAGAAGGGTCGCCGGCATGAGCATCATTCGCACCCGCAGAAAATCAGTCGCCGTCAACGTGGGCGGCGTGGGCGTGGGGGGAGACAACCCCGTTCGCGTCCAGAGCATGACCAACACCGACACGGCCGACGTCGACGGCACCGTCAAGCAGATCCTCGAGCTCTACGTGGCAGGCTCCGAGATTGTGCGCTTCACCGTGAAAGACGACGACGGCGCCCGTGCCGTGCCCCACATCCGCGACAAGGTGCGGGCCGCGGGCTGCTCGGTGCCGCTGGTGGGCGACTTCCACTACAACGGGCACAAGCTGCTCACGAAGTTCCCCGAGTGCGCCGAGGCCCTCGACAAGTACCGCATCAATCCAGGCAACGTGGGTTCGGGCAAGAACCACGACAACAACTTCAAGATGATGATCGAGGTGGCGGCGAAGCACAACCGTCCCGTGCGCATCGGCGTCAACGGCGGGTCGCTCGATCAGGCCCTGCTCCAGCGTCTCATCGAAGACGACCTGGCCAAGGGCAGCCCCCGCGGCGCCCGCCAGGTGTTCAACGACGCCATGATTGCCAGCGCTCTCGACTCGGCGCAGATGGCCCTCGACTACGGCCTGCGCAAGGACCAGATCATCTTGTCGACCAAGCTGAGCGACATCAACGAGATGGTGGCCACCTATCGCGCCCTCGCCGAGCGCTGCGACTACGCGCTGCACCTCGGCCTCACAGAGGCTGGAATCGGCGACAAGGGCATCGTTGCGTCGTCGCTGGCCCTGGGCCTGCTGCTTGTTGACGGCATCGGCGACACCATCCGCGTCTCGCTCACGCCCAAGCCCGGTGATCCGCGCACCCGCGAGGTGGTCATCTGCCAGCAGATCCTGCAGACCCTGGGCATCCGCTCGTTCACACCGCTGGTGACGGCCTGCCCCGGCTGCGGCCGCACCACGAGCACGCTCTTTCAGGAGATTGCGGTGCAGACCGAGGAGTACCTGCGCCGCATGATGCCGGAGTGGAAGTCCAGGGGCTATGCTGGCGTCGAGGACATGAAGGTGGCCGTCATGGGATGTGTCGTGAACGGGCCCGGCGAGGCCCGCGGGGCCCACATCGGCCTGTCGCTGCCGGGCACCGGCGAAAGCCCGGCCGCCCCCATCTACGCCAACGGCCTGCACGTAGCAACGCTGAAGGGCGAGGGCATCGCTGAGCAGTTCCGCGCCCATCTCGACGCCTACGTGCTTGACCACTACGCGCCGAAAGAAACGGCGGCGAAGGCCTGACAGGGCGCTCGAGGCGGGCGGTGCGGGGCTGAGGTAGGCCCTGTGGTCGCGTACGCACGCGTCCGTCTCGCGTCCGCAGTGGCGCACCGACTTGCCTTTCTCGCGTCCGCGGTGGCGCACGCGTATGAACCCGCCGTCTGCAAGAAGCGGTCTTGCGGACACCGCTCAGAAGGCAACGCGGGTCTGGAGGTCTCCGTGGAAACGGTCCGCTTTGACGACGTGGAGGCTCATCGCGCGGCTGCTGACCGGCTGTTCGAAGCGCTGCTTCGAACGTTGACAGTGCTGCTGCCAGACGCCGACATCCAGCATGTGGGAAGCACGGCGCTGCCGCGCGGCCTGACCAAAGGCGATCTCGACATCCAGGTGCGCGTGCCCGCAGCGCGCTTCGAAGCGGCCTGTGACGCGCTGTCCGCGCACTATTCCTTGAATGAGGGCGGCTTTCGTGGGCAGGGCGGGCGCTCGTTCAAGGACGATCACACGACGCCCCCGATGGGGGTGCACGTCACGGTCATCGACGGCGCGTGCGACTTCCAGTGGCGCTTTCGCGATCTGATGCTGCGCCGCCCTGACCTGTGCGAGGCGTACGACGACATCAAGCGCCGGTTCCAAGGGGGTGACGTGGACGCCTACAGGGTGGAGAAGGGGCGGTTCTTCGAGGGCCTGGCAGCGATGGAGGGGATCTCGCTACCCGAGTAGGCGCCTTGGCGTGTTGAACCTCTGTCGGCTGCAGAGCTCGACCGTCTGGGCTAGCCAGCGTCAGTACTGCCACAGATGTGGACCGTGCAGCCTCAGGTTTCCGCGTACTGCCACAGATGTGGACCGTAATGGCAGTTACGCACCACATTCGTGGCAGTACCGCACCCCCCGCCGCAGTTACGCACCACATTCGTGGCAGTACCGCACCCCCCGCCGCAGTTACGCACCACATTCGTGGCAGTACCGCACCCCCCGCCGCAGTTA
>RGZZ01000613.1 GCA_010028905.1 Pseudomonadota bacterium
TGATGCGGCTGCCCCGCTCGTTCAGGTGACCTCGTGGCCCCGCGACGACTTTAAGGCGCCCTTCGTCACTGCGTCCGAGGTTCTCGATACTCTTCCCCTGCCTACCGCGGATGGCTTCCCGGTGCGTGCGGTGACCGATCTCACCGTGCGTATGGCCGCCAATGGCGACGCGTGGAACGTGTTCGCGCCGCTGCGTGCGGTGGAAGATGTGGGGGCGCGCCTCGTATCGCGCGCAGCGTCGTTCGTCGGTCAGCGCAGCGCGGCGCTGCTCGGTCGGCTGCCCCACTTCCAGGCCGCGGGCGGGTTGTCGAACAACTGCGCCGATTTTGTCTCGTCGATTCTGCAGAGCGAGGGCATCTTGCGGGAGCACCACAACTATGCCCCCAGCCTCGAGCACCAGCTGCGGGTTCGCGTCCCGGCCGCGAAGGCCCAGCCCGGCGATGTGTGGTTCTCGTCCGATCGCGGACACGTCGAGATGGTGGCCCAGCCGGGAGGGCAGACGCTCATCGGCTCGAACAACAACGGCCGTCACTACCAGACGATCAGCCACGGTTCGCCCTACGGGGGAGGCGTGTACTACCACCGAAAAGTGCATTGATGAGAGCTGCTGTTCTCCCCGTCGTCCACGATCTCGATGACGCCCTGCGGGGCCGCATCGACACCAAGACCAAGCCCCTGGGCAGCCTGGGGCGTCTCGAGGGCCTCGCCTTTCAGATCGGGCGCGTGCTCGGCACCCTCACGCCCACACTGCGCAAGCCCACCATGCTGGTGTGCGCTGGCGATCACGGCGCCGCTCGAGAGGGGGTGTCGGCCTACCCGCCTGAGGTCACCTGGCAGATGGTCGAGAACTTCCTTGCGGGAGGGGCGGCCATCAACGTCTTCGCCCGTCGGGCCGGCCTCGACGTGGTGGTGATCGATGCGGGCGTCGATCACGAATTCGGTGAACGTACGGGTCTCATCGACGCGAAGGTCGCGGCTGGCACCGCCAGCTGGACGCGCGGGCCCGCCATGACGCATGAGCAGTGTGAGACGGCCGTGGCCAACGGCGCGCGCATCGCGCGCGAGCGTCTCGATGCGGGGTGCAACGTCATGGGGTTCGGCGAGATGGGCATCGGCAACACGGCCTCGGCCACCCTCATCACCTGCGTGCTCTGCGGGGTGGCGCCCGAGGTGGCCACAGGTCGGGGAACGGGTCTCGACGACGCCGCGCTGGCCCACAAGACGTCCATGATCGCCGATGCGCTGCGTGCGTATCCTGTCTCGCCAGACGACCCGTGGGCTGTACTGGCGCAGTACGGCGGCTTCGAGATGGCCACCCTGGTGGGCGCCATGCTGGCGGCCGCCGAGCGCGACGCGCTGCTGCTCATCGACGGATTCATCGTCACCGCGGCCTTTCTCGTGGCGGCCAGGGTGGCACCGCCCATCGTCGAGCGCGCGGTGTTCAGTCACTGCTCGGAAGAGCCGGGACACGCGCTGCAGCTGCTGACCCTTGGGGTAGAGCCGCTGCTGCGCCTGGGCCTGCGCCTGGGAGAGGGGACGGGGGCGGCCCTCGCGTTCCCCCTCGTGGAGGCGGCGGCGGCGTTTCTCAGCGAGATGGCCAGCTTTTCGTCGGCGGGGGTGGCCACCCGGGCATGAGCGCTGTTCCCCCCATCGAGGAGGCCGCTCCGCCGGTCGATAGACACGCTGAATCGCCCGGCCTGCTCGAGACCTTCTGGGCCGCGGTGCGCTTCTTCACACGCGTGCCGGTTCCTGACTGGGTCGGGCACTCGCAGGCCCAGCTCGATCGGGCCGCGCGATGGTTTCCCCTGGTGGGGGCGCTGGTGGGCCTGGCGGGGGGCGTGGTGACGTTGCTTGCTTGGGCGTTCACCTCGCCCGAGGTAGCGGTGCTGCTGGGCATGGCGGCCACGGTGCTGATCACGGGGGCCTTTCACGAAGATGGCCTGGGTGATGCCTGCGATGGCTTCGGCGGCGGGTGGACGCCGACGCAGATCCTCACCATCATGAAGGACTCGCGCATCGGCAGCTACGGCACCGTCGGGGTGATCTTCGCGCTGCTCGTCAAGTGGCAGTGCCTCGTGGCCATCGGCTGGGCTGGCGTGCTGCCCGCCCTTGTCGCGGGTCACGCGGTGTCGCGCCTGACCTCGACCGTGCTCATCTTCGCCCTCGAGTACGTGCGTGAAGATCTGCAGTCGAAGGCCAAGCCCCTGGCGCGTCGCATGCGCGTCGATGACCTGCTCACGGCCGCGCTTCTCGGGCTGCTGCCGTGCGGCCTGCTGCCGACGCGGGCCGCGGTGGTGGGCGTGGTGACGGCGGGTCTCGTGGCTGTGTATCTGGCGCGGCGCACCGTGAAGCGCCTCGGGGGCTACACCGGTGACGTGCTCGGCGCGGTGCAGCAGATCACCGAGGCGGCCTTCTACCTGGCGCTCACCGCGTCGCTGTAGCGTCGGGCGCGGGCTTCTGTCGTCTTGCTGCAGCGGCGCAGCGCTCCCGGGGGCTGGCGTGCTGCGCTGGCCTGCCTGGGCGTTTGACGGTGATGTGACGCCGGTTTCAG
>RGZZ01000614.1 GCA_010028905.1 Pseudomonadota bacterium
ATCATCACCGAGGGGGTGTTCAGCATGGACGGCGACACCCCCGATCTCGAGAGGCTCATCGATCTGAAAGAGCGATACGGGTGCCTGCTCATGGTCGATGAAGCCCACTCGATGGGTGTGCTGGGAGGCACCGGACGCGGGCTCGCCGAGCACGCTCACATCGACCCCCGACGCGTCGACGTATGGATGGGCACCTTCTCGAAATCGCTGGTCGGCTGCGGCGGATACGTCGCCGGCAGTCACGCACTGATCAATCTGCTCAAACATGCCGCATCCGCCTTCGTCTACAGCGTGGGCCTGGCACCCGCCATGGCCGCAGCCTCTCTCGCAGCCCTGCGACTTCTTCGACGAGAGCCCGAGCGCATCACCACCCTGCGCGCACGCGCCGATCAGCTCGCGTCTGGCCTGCGTGCGCTTGGGTGCGATCTCGGGCTGCGTCAGGACGGCATTCCCGTGGTTCCCGTCGTGTTGGGTGACGACTTTGGCTGCCTGCGCGCAACCCGCGCGCTGGCCGAAGCCGGCATCCGCGTCATGCCGATTGTGCATCCGGCCGTCGCCCGCGAGGCGTCGCGGCTTCGGTTCTTCGTCACCGCCGGACACTCCGCAGAGCAGATCGATGCGACCCTCGGCGCTGCGGCGCAGATTCTGACCGCTTCAGCGTCAGAACCCCACCCGTCAGGTCACGTGTAGCCATCGGGCAAACGCCACGCCTAGAAACAGCAGTAGCACGGCGCTCACGCCAAGCGTGACGTTGTACACGAACCGGCTGCGAAGCCGTTCCCCGGCCAGCAGGTAGATTGGAAAGGCCACCGAGGCATAGCGGCCAAGCGCCTCGATGCAGGAGTATCCGGTCAATCCCACAGACATGAGGGTCAGCAACCCGTACCCGGGACCGAAGCGACGAGCCAGCGGCACCGCGAGCAAGACCCACGTCGCGAGCACCAGCAACGCAACGCCATACTGCACACGCATCACGAGATCTCCCGTGAAGAACACCTGCAGATCCGACCAGAAACCAGAAGTCGACAGGCGATCGCGCCATACCGACTGAGCCTTCAAAAACGCCAGGGCCTCGCCGCTCGACACGTGGTGCATGAGCAGCACGCCGCAGAACGCCAGAACGGGCCAGAGCGCGACCCCATCACGCAGTTGCAGGCGCCGACGGGGAAACCCGGTCTGCCAGGCGTACTGCACCCCGAGGGCCATGGCCGCCGTGATGCCGTGAGGGCGGGTGAGAGCGGCCAGACCCACGGTGAAGAACGCCGCGTTCCATCGCGCGGCATGGCCGAACGCAAACGCCCACACGATGAGCGCGAAGTACACGCCCTCAGCATACACCGCACTGAAGAAGAACGAGAACGGGTAGAAGCAGGCCAGCCAGAGCGCTCTACGGGTCGCGTCAGGGCCCACCCACGCGTGCCCGAGACGCGCCAGCCCCGCGAGACCGATGAGAAACCCCACATTCGAGACCACAATGCCCGTCAGATGAAATGCGTGATGCGGGGAGAGGATGGGCGCAAGGAGACGACTCACGATACCCGTGAGGTAGGGGTAGAGCGGGAAGAAGGCTGCGTTGCACTGATGGCCCGGGACATAGTGGTAGCCCTCGAGGTACACGGTGGCATACCAGGCTGAATCCCAACGGGCCCACCCATCGAGCCACAAGAGATCCGAAAAGATGCGCCACTGGCCCGGCGCAAGCTGAATGGGAAAGAGAGAGAGGCTCAGCGCAACCGTCACCCAGAGAAGAGAGCGGCTCACGAGAAAGGGGGCCAGCGCCATCGAGAGCAGGGCCCTCAACGAAGGCTGCGCAGATTCGAGCGCCTCTTCATGGACCTGACTCATCAGATTGTCTCTCCCTGCGACCGCATCACGATGTCGGCCGAGCCGTCAACGCCCACCAACGACCCTGCACCTCCCTGGCTCTCTTGACATCGGCAGAGGAGGGCGAGCCCGGCCGGTGGATACGATGACCACGCATCCACTCCCTCTTCCGCCGACCACGAGACGAGCAACCACGAGCCCGGGGCTGTCGACCGCGCCCAGACAATCGTCGCAGCCTCAGCCGAGGGCGGGCGGAGCCTGCGAACGCAGGACACGACAGCAGAAGCGCCAATCCACAAGCGTGCAGTCTGAGGGATACATCACCGAGGTCCGATACGTCTGGGGCTACTTCGATGAGATGAGCCCGCGCGCCATCAACGAAGCCGCCTGGGCCAGCGGACACGCCGGCGTAGCGCTGGGCGAACCGTTCCGCTATCTCGAGCTGGGATGCGGCTTCGGCCTCTCAGCCGCTTCGTTCGCGGCCACGCATCCCCACGCCACGTTCCACGGCGTCGATCTCAACCCGCGGCACATCGAAGAAGGGCAGGGCTTCGCCCACACGGCGGGCCTGCGCAACCTCGTCCTCGAGGCCGCCTCGTTCGAGCAGGTTCTCGCACAGCAGCGAGAACCGTACGACTTCATCGCGCTGCACGGCGTCTACAGCTGGGTGTCTGACAGCGTGCGCGCCCAGATCCA
>RGZZ01000615.1 GCA_010028905.1 Pseudomonadota bacterium
CCTTGTGCAATTGTGTTGCGCAAGACCGACGCACCCTGCGCCACCAGGGCGCGGGCTCGTGCCGCCTGCTCGTCGAGCGCCTTCTTCACGCCGGGCGGCAGATGTCGGCCGATGGCGTCGAAGCCAGCGGTCGCCGCTTTGGCGATCTTTGGGGCGATGGCTGACACGGCCGTGCGCGCAAGCGCCACGGGGGGGAAGGTCGCGACGACTTGAATGACATCCTTGCCCACCGTCTTCAAGTTTTTCAGCGTGTTCTCCGGATGGAGGAAGGTGTCCACGAGAAGCTTTCCTGAGTCGGCGACGAGGTCGATGCCGGCGTTCAGGTTGTTGATGACCGCGTGGTTGACCACCTTGAGGCCGGACAGATCGACGCCGGTCTTTTCGCTGAGCCAGTCGATACCCTGGTCGACCGCCTTCTCGAACTTGTGCGTGACGAACTTCCCGAGAACCTTGAGAATCTCGTCGATGTGCTCGAGAATGTAGCCCAGGTCTTTCCTGGCTCGATCGATCTGGTCTGGAATCAGCTTCTTGAGCTCGCGAGTGATTCCGCTGCTGTCTTCTTGGGCCTTGGAGACGCCCTGCAAGAGAAACCCCAGGCCCTCGTCGATGATGCGTCTGGTGACCTCGTCGGTTTTTTCGTTGACGGCTTTCTGCAGCGCATCGCGCGTCTGGGTGCGCAGGTCGTTGATGGGCTTGTGGATGTTCTCCCGGAGAAGGTCGTTCAGCTTGTCGCCCAGCGCATCGACCACTACTCGGGCGTCTTTCGAGCGCGAGGCAAGCGCTGCGCTCACGTCTGGCTGCAGGGCCGCGATGGCCTTCGACAGGTTCTCGACGGCTTGCGTGGCCCGCCCCCTCTCTGCATGGGCGGCTTCTTGGAAGGCTTGAATGTCGGTGGTGATCTTCTTGGCCCCGGTATCGAGCGCTGAAAGCGATTGCGTGATGCGTGCGAGCACCGTGGCCTGGGTTGCTCCCAGGTGCTCGACGGCCTGTGAAAGAGCAGTTGGAGCGGCGTTTGCGCGCTGTTTCAGGGCGTCGTAGCCGGCGGTGATGCGCTGCACGTGCTGGCTGACAAGCTGTCGCGTCTCTTCGAGACTGCGTTGGATGCCCTTTAACTGCTCGTCTGCATCCCGGATTACGCTCTCCATCTCGGTGCAGCGGCCTTCGAGGGCTGTCGCCAGCTGATTCGTCGTGCGAGCCATCTCGGAAAGGCTCTGATCCACGGCACCCTGGACGCTTGCGATTGAGGTCCGGAAGGTGCTGGCGGATTCGGTGAACTGACGCACCCCGGACTCCGCCTGCGCCATCTTGCTGTCTACGTCTTCGCTACTCTTCGTGAGGCTGGCGACCGCGTCGCCGAGATTGGCCAACATGGGGTTACGCCTCCTCTTCAGTGCTGCTGATCTCGTGCATTTGTCGTTCCAGCGCCTCGGCCTCGTGGGCACGGCCGGAGCTGCGCAGCGCCGCGATGGTCTCGCTCAGCACGGCCGCGGCCTGCTTGCGCTGCGCGTCGGCGCGCTCGAGGGCCCCCCGTCGAACGTACACGTCGGCCAGCTCGAGCAAGACGTCGACCATGTCGAGACCCTCGCCGGACGGCGCGTGCGTCTGCGCCTGGAGCGCAGCGTGCAGCGCCTGTTCTTCGGCGTCGAGATTCCCGTCCTCGCGCCACGTGCACGCCAGCTCGCGGTGGGTCGCGGCCACCTCTGCGAATCGAGGAACGAAGAAGTCCTTGTAGGCGGCCAGCGCGCGCTTCAGCAGCGGCCGGGCGACGGCGGTTCGTTTGCGAGCCGTGTACACGGCGGCGAGCTCGCGATACGACTCGGCAAGCTGCAGCCCGTCGGTCTCGGCGTTTCGACTACGAATGTCGAGGGCGCGTTCGAAGAACGCCTGCGCTTCATCGAGGTCTCCCTCGCGGTAGTGCATGGCGCCGAGCGCGCGCACCACTGAGACGTAGCTCTCGCCCTGGGGGCTGTCGCTCTCCCCTCTCACGATGCCGAGCGCGCGCTCGAACAGAGAGGCTGCCTTCGAGGCCTGCCCGGCCAGTACGTAGATGTTTCCGCACTCCACCAAGACCTCTGCGATCTCGGGATGGTCTTTTCCGAGGCGCGCCTCGAGCTGGTCGATGACCTTCAAGAGACAGCCACACGCCTCGTCCCACATGCCGAGGTGCGCCTCGACCTGGGCGAGGGTGCGGTGACACGCTGTTTGCAGGGTCGCATCTACGCCTGACGCCTGTTCGTATGCCAGGCAGGCGCGCATCAGCACGTCGAGGGCTTGGGCGTAGTTGCCCTGGCGGGCGCGGAACTCGCCCAGCGCTTGCAGCGCTTGGGCCAGCACGCCGACCTCCAGACCGTCCACGGCGTCGTGCAGGCGCACGCACTCTTCGAGCGCGTTCTCGGCCACCGCGTGGTCGCGCGTGAACATCGCCACGGTCGCAAGAACGCCCAAGATGGAGGCGCGCAGGGGGGCGCACGTTGCATCTGACGCGTCACACAGCGCGAGGGCCTCCTGGAGGCGCTGGCG
>RGZZ01000616.1 GCA_010028905.1 Pseudomonadota bacterium
CCCGCCACCCTCGATCTGGCGCGCAGCGCGCCGCTGCTCTGTGCGGGCATCACCACCTGGTCACCCCTGCGCCACTGGAAGGTAGGACCCGGCCACCGGGTGGGCATCATCGGCCTGGGTGGCCTGGGGCACATGGCCGTGCAGCTGGCCTCGAGGCTCGGCGCTGAAGTCACCGTCTTCAGCACGAGCACCGCCAAGGAAGCAGACGCGCGCCGACTGGGCGCCCACCACTTTGTGGCGACACGCCGCGAGGGTGCTCTCGAACCGCTGCAGCGCAGCTTTGACTTTCTGCTGAGCACCGTCTCATCGGCCTACGTGCTGAGCGGCTATGTCAACCTGCTCAAGCTCGACGCCACCCTGGTCATCGTCGGAGCCCCTCCTGCCAGCCAGCCTCCGGTGCTCGACGTGATGCCTCTGCTTATGGGGCGCCGACGGGTCGCCGGGAGCGCCATCGGCGGAATTCGTGAAACCCAGGAGATGCTCGACTTCTGCGGCGAGCACAACATCGCCGCCGACATCGAGCTGATTGAAATCGACAGGGTGAACGAGGCTTACGAGCGTGTGCTCAACGGCGACGTGCGCTACCGCTTCGTACTCGATCTCGCCACACTGTAGCGCCGGATCTGGCACAGAGACGAACCCTCCCCGCCTGATGCACAGACCGCCGCGGCGGGCGCTCTCGAGGCGTGGGGGGGGAGAACACCTCCCTCGAACGCCCGTCGCAGCCCACGCCCGAACGCTTCTGTGGGCTCCGCAACGTGGCTGCAAGGGCTAGAGCCAGCGCCGCACCCGCCCACACCAGTCGATGTAGGCGTCACCAAAGCGATCTGTGAGCATGCGCTCCTCCGGGATGATCTGGAAGCGCGTGATGAAGACCACAAAGAACACGGGCCCCACCCAGGCCCAGGGGCTCCCTAGCCAGGCGGCCTGGGTACAGAGCAGCAAGGTGAGCGACACATACATCGGATTGCGACTGACGGCGTAGATTCCGGAAGTCACCAGCACCGATGCACGCTCGACGTGCACAGGGTCGATGGTCGTGCCCGCGCGAAAAAAGCCCGCCAGGGCCGGAAATCCGAACACTGCGGCGCCGGCGAAGCTGACGGCCATCACGACCCACCCCACGACGCCGTGAGACGGTGGGGGGGAGATGACCCCAGCCTGCAGCGCAAGCAGGCCAAGCACCAGGAATGGAGGCGGGATTCGGTTCTCAAGCGCCCTCATGGATATTCCTCCCCGTAAGACGAAATTCGGTTCTCTGTCGCTCATCGCCGGCAGAATGTCTTGCCATTTCAACCGCCCTTCTTGATGACCCAGACGCTATCGTGGAAAACACGCTGCAAAGCGCTGCAGCAGGCTGCGATCGCCGGTGGTCTTGAGGCGCCCGGTGATCACCGCCCACACTGGGCTGCGTCGCTGGCTGACGATATCAAGCCAGAGCTTCCCGTCGCAGCGCACCGTGATGTCTGGACGCCCCAGCAGCTGGTCGGCCTGAACCTCGAGCCTGCCGTCATCAATGGTCACGGTAGCGCGTACCGGCTCCACCCCCGTCAGGTCGAAGTGATACACCGCCCGCCAGCCCCGTGCTGGTCTGCGCTGAAAGATCAGATGCAGCGCGCGGAACAGCCCGCGAGGGCTGGATGGCCGCAGGCTTGAGGCAACCAGCTTGAGCTTCTTGTGCTTGAAGCGGCGCTGTACGTGCTCGGCCGCGTCTGAGCCGCGAACGGCATAGACCGTCTCTTCGCGCTGGGTGAGCGGCTTGACCACTTCGCGCAGATGACTGGCGCGGTCTTCCACAAAAGGTCCGAGCACTTCTTCGCCCGCAGGGCACACCGCAACGCAGTAGGCTGCCTTGTACGAGGGGCGAAACGCCAGGCTCTGCCACGTCGCGACCGTCTCGCTTGCCGATACGCGATCACGAAAGTCGTGCTTGTTGCGGCTCTCGACCACATGCTCGACAAAGTCGCCGAAGCCCGTCATGAACTCCCGGTAGTTGTGGTCGTAGCAGGCCGAGAAGCGAAACCCCCCGTCGGGCTCGATGGCCCCCACGGGGCAGGCAGCCACGCAGAGCTTGCAGTTGACACAGGGGTTGAATTCAAGCGGCGCAGGCCGCCCAGGCCCTTCGCCTGCAGGCCCCTCGGTTGCCCCGCCCTGGTGCGGAACCGTGAGGGAGGGCTCAGGGGCCAGCTCCGCGTTGGTGATGACCGTTCCCAGCACGATGAACGAGCCGAAGCGAGGGTGGATGACGCTGCGGTGAAGCCCCATGCGTCCCAGCTGGGCAGCCTCGGCCACGACCTTGTGCGACACCACCCAGCCACGCTCGGGGTAGTTCTCGAGGTCAAACGGGAACGCCATAGGCGGGTTGATGGCACGTATGCCACGCTGCTCAAGGGTGATCGCAAGGCGGCGCGCTACCTCGTCGGTCTCGTCGCTGGCCTGCACAAACTCGAGGTTGGCTGCCGTCCGCGCCGCGCTCCGCACGTTCTCCTTGTGCAAGCGCACCACAAACGACACCAATGT
>RGZZ01000617.1 GCA_010028905.1 Pseudomonadota bacterium
AGGTCTTGTTCGCTGGCGTTGGCGATGACCTGGAAGCCGGCCTGCTCGAGGGCGAGTACGCACTCGGGTCCGGCCGTGCCGTCGAAGTGGGTGACCAGCGCGACCCGACTCATGCGGACGCCTCCTCGGCGCGCGGAGCGGCCTCGAGGGTGATGTTGTCGATGAGACGGGTCGAACCGAAGCGCACGGCCAGCGCCAGCAGCACGCGGCCTTCGAGGCGGCTCACATCGACGAGGGTGTCATCGTCGACTGCCTGCGCGTACTCGATGGAGGCCGCGGGCGCTTCCTCAGCGATGAGGGCGCGCATCGCCCCGAGAACCGCCACGGCGTCGCAATCGCCCTGCGCCATCCGATCCCGGGCCAGCAGCAGCGCATGGTGCAGCGCGGGGGCCTGCGAGCGCTCGTCGGCGCTGAGGTAGACGTTGCGCGATGACATGGCGAGGCCGTCGCTCTCGCGGACGGTGGGGCAGCCGGTGATCTTCGTGGGCAGGTCGAGGTCTCTCGCCATGCGGCGTATCACGCGGAGCTGCTGGGCATCCTTCTCGCCGAACCAGGCCTCGTCGGGCTCCACTGTGTTGAGCAGCTTGGCCACAACGGTGCACACCCCGCGGAAGTGGCCGGGTCGGAAGGCGCCGCAGAGATTGTCACCAAGGCCTTCCACGTCGACCCACGTGCGATAGCCGGGGGGGTAGATGTCGGCTGCGTCGGGCAGGTAGAGGCAGTCGACCTTCACCGCTTCGAGGAGGGTCATGTCGCGCTCGAGATCGCGTGGGTAGCGCGCCAGGTCTTCGGTGGGGCCGAACTGTGCCGGGTTGACGAAGATGCTGGCGACCAGCGCTTCGCAGCGCTCGCGTCCGAAGCGCATCAGCGACTGGTGCCCGGCGTGCAGGTACCCCATGGTGGGTACGAAGCCTATGCGCGCGCCACCCTGCCGGCGCGTCCGGCTCCATGCGCGCATCGCGGAAGGGGTGCGAACGATCTCCACCGTCATTCCTCCTTTGCCGTCGGTGCGTAGCTGTGCTCGAGGCCGGGGAAGACGCCGTCGCGGACCTCGCTGACGTACGCCTCGATTGCGCGGGTGGCCTCCGCGCCGAGGTCGCCGAAGCGCTTCACGAAGCGGGGCGTGCGATGGCGGTAGAGACCCAGCATGTCGTGCAGCACCAGCACCTGCCCGTCGCAGTCGACGCCCGCCCCGATGCCGATGACGGGGATGGCGACGCTGCGCGTGAGCGCAGCCCCCACATCGGAGGGCATGCACTCGGCCACGATGCTGAAGGCGCCGGCGGCCTCGAGGGCCTTCGCGTCATCGATGATGGCGCGGGCCTGATCGTCGGAGCGCCCCTGCACCCGATAGCCCCCGAGCTGGTTCACCGACTGGGGGGTGAGGCCGAGGTGCCCCTGCACCGGGATGCCGGCGGAGGTGAGGGCCGCCACCAGGGGCACGACGGGTGCTCCGCCCTCGACCTTGACGGCCTGGGCGCGGCCCTCCTGCATGAGTCGCACGGCGCTGCGCACCCCCTGCTCGACGCTGGCCTGGTAGCTGCCGAACGGCATGTCGGCCACCACCAGCGCGCGCTTCACCGCTCGGGTGACGGCGCGGGTGTGCATCACCATGTCGTCGAGGGTCACGGGAATGGTGCTGTCGTAGCCGAGCATCACCATGCCCAGCGAGTCGCCCACGAGAACCATGTCGACCCCGGCATCGTCGACCAGGCTGGCCAGGGTGTAGTCGTAGGCGGTGAGCATGGCGATCTTGCGCCCCTCTGCCTTCATTGCGCGGATGCGGAGGGTGGTGAGGCGTGGCGATTCGTGCTGGCGCGACATGGGGGGCTCACTCGTTGGAGGATTTGGGGAGCGCCTGCGCGTCGCCGCGCAGGACCTGGCGCACCGCCGCCGCGGAGGCCGCGTCCATGCCGCGGGCCTCGGCGAGCTCGAGGGCGGCATCACCCAGGGTGCGATACATTCGAAACCACCGTTCCGGCACCTGCCGGCGCTCCATCTCCTCGAGATGGCGCTGAATCGTGCCCACATCGCCTCTGGCCACCGGTCCCGTGAGCGCTCGGGTGGTGCCGTAGCGGCGGATGTTCTCGATGGTGCTGTCGATGAGCGGGCTCAGGGCCTGTATCGTCTCATGCGGGGTGAAGCCCGCGCCATCCATGAGAAGCCCGCTCGCCATGTCGAGAAGGGCCGTCAGATATCCCGCTGCCACGCAGGCGCCCGCGTGGTAGAGCGCGCGGCGCTTGTCGTCGAGCTCGACGAAGCTGCCGCTGATGTGGAGCGCCACGTGCTGGGCGAACGCGTGCCCGCTGCCTGCTCCCGAGATGCCGAAGCAGGCGCGGGGGAGCCATTCGAGCGCGGCCTCGAGGTTCATCATCGAGGCCAGCGGGTGGCACACGCCGGTGGCTGCGCCAACCGCCTCCACCGCGGCCAGCGCCTCGGTTCCGCGCGCGCCGCTGCAGTGTATCACCGCCGCGTCCGGGGGCAGGCTCTCCCGCCACACCGCGGCGATGCGCTCTCCC
>RGZZ01000618.1 GCA_010028905.1 Pseudomonadota bacterium
GCGCGCGATGCCGAAGTCGATGAGCACCAGCCGTCCGCCCGCCGTCACCATGCAGTTCGATGGCTTCACGTCGCGGAAGATGATGGGGTGCGGCCACATCTCGTGCAGATGTCTGAGGCAGGAGCAGAGCTGTATCAGCAGCGGGAGAAGCTCGGCCTCGGTGAAAGGGCGCCCCTTCCGATCGAGCAGCGCCTCGAGGGTGTCTCCTTCGACGCGACGCATGACGAGGGCGTGCTTACCGTTCTCACTGAAGAAATCGACCACCTCGGGGAGGCCGGGATGGCGAAGCCGCGCGCACATGTCGGCCTCACGATGGAAGAGCGCCACGGCTTCCGCACGACTTTCTGAAGGAAGGTCGACTTCATGAAGCACCTTCACAGCCCACGACGCGCCCACGAGGTGCTCGTCGCGAGCCAGGTACACCGCACCCATGGCGCCCTCGCCGATGACCTTCTCGATGCGATAGCGCCCCCGCAGGAGCGTACCGCGCTTCAGGGCTTCCACGATTTCGCGCGCCTCCTGCACTGCGTCACATCAGGTACGCCGCTTCCTGGCGAAACGAGACCACGGGATGGCCTTCAGTGGTGAGGTGATCGACCAGTGCCAGCACCTCATCGCCATCTCCCATGAACAGCACCTTGATGATGTCCCCGTGACTTGTGGCGCGAAACACCCCAGGCCATGATCCCAAGGCTGCGGCGGCTCGCTCGGCGCCCACGACCTGCATGTGAACACATCTGAGCAGGCTGACCCGGCTGTCGAGCGAGTCGATGGGGCCACAGGCGAGAACGCGGCCCTCCGCGAGCACACACGCGTGTGTCAGCAGGTGGCGCACCTCACGCACGGTATCTCCCGCCATCACGACGGCACAGCCCATCGCCCGCACCTGCTCGAGGATCTGCACCCACAGGTCGCGCTCTACATCCGGCAGGCCCTGCAGCGGTTCGTCGAGGAGGAGCACACGAGGACCGTGGACCAGTGCCCGCGCCAGACCTGCGCGACGCAGCTCGGTTCGCTTGAGCGTCGACATGCGGGTGTCGGCCAGCGGAGACAGCCGGGTCAGCGTGAGAATCTCATCGCACCTCACCTTCATGTACGCTTCCTCGAGTCCCTGGGACCGAGCGAAGAACACCAGGTTGCCGCGCACCGTGCTCTCTGGGATGAGCTCGACATCACCGCCGCAGAATCCAAGCGCGCGCCTCGCCCGCTCGATGCTGCTGGAAGGAGCGCCGTCGATCCAGATCTCACCGCCGTCGGCAGGCTGAAGCGTTGACATCACGCGAACGAGCACGCGCTTGCCCACGCCAGGCCCCACGATTCCGAGAAACTCTCCAGGGTAGAGCCGCAGGGTGAGGCCTTCGAGAAGCTCACCGCTGTCGAGGCGCTTGCGAAGGTCTCTCAACTCGATCACAGGGGTCACCATGGCGAATTCGTACCCCTTCGCCCGAGAGTTCTCTCCTCACGAATGACCGGCACATGGCTTGAGTTGCATGATAGCAGACGATCTCCCTGGCAAGAAGGGCGCGATGCAGACGAGGCCTTCGCCACGCGCAGTGTTAACAAAAGATGATGGCGGGGGCGCCGAGACGGAAGATATGATGGCTGTAGGAGAAGATGATGAAGACGACGACTCACCACTACATCCTGCAGGCCCCTTCCACCGAGGCATTCAAGTCGCTCAGCGCTGTTGAGGCAAGCGGCGCGGCGACCATCAGGGCGCGCCTGCCCATCATCAACGGCGTCGCCATCGAGACCGACGAGGTGCGTCTGGGCGAGGTGCAAGCCCTCGCCGAGCGCCAGGGGCTGCGTCTCATCGAAGACCGCCGCATCGGGCTGCTGCCCGACGAGCAGGTCGGACAGCCCGTGAGCGGTCTGGGCCCAGCGTTTCGCGGCCTCGACAGCTGGCGCGCAGCCACCCACACCGTCGCCGCAGACAAGATGTGGGACAAGGGCGTCACGGGGCAAGGCATCGGCGTTGCCGTCATCGACACGGGCGTTGCCCCGCACAAGGATCTGCGCGGGCGCATCGTGGCCTTCCACGATGTGGTCAACGGCCGTCCTGACCCCTACGATGACCACGGGCATGGCACGCACGTCTCCGGTCTCGTGGCGGGCGATGGCGCAGCCTCCGCGGGCTTCATCAAAGGCATGGCGCCGAGCGCCAACATCATCGGGGTGAAGGTTCTCGACGGCGGAGGCTCAGGCGAGTTCAGCGATGTCATCAAGGGCATCCAGTGGGCTGTTGACAACAAGGAGCGCTACAACATCAAGGTGCTGAACATGTCGCTCGGCGCCTACATCGAGACCTCTTACAAGGACGATCCGGTGGTACAGGCCGTGGAGGCGGCGGCGCGCGCCGGCATCACGCCCGTGGTGGCCGCCGGCAACTCAGGCCCAGGCCCCAGCACCGTTGGCACGCCGGGCAACGCGCCCAATGCCGTGTCGGTGGCTGCCGTCGATGATCGCGGCACCCCGTGGCGCTGGGATGATCGCATCGCGCTCTTCTCGAGCCG
>RGZZ01000619.1 GCA_010028905.1 Pseudomonadota bacterium
CTCGAGCATCTCGGTCGCCGCCGCGCGATAGTCTTCGGCCCCCGCGCTGCGAGGATCGTAGACGGTGATGGGTGCGGCAAACGAGGGGGCCTCGGCCAGACGCACGTTCTCACGCACCACCGTGGCCATGACACGGTCACCGAAGCGCTCGCGCAGGCTGGCCACGACATCGAGACACAGGTTCTTGCGCATGTCGACGCGGCACGGGAGGATGGCTGACAGTCGCGCCGATGGGCTCAGGCGGCTTCGCACCCGATCAAGGGTGTGGGTGAGCGCCGCGAGACCCGAGAGGGCCATGACGTGCGCCTCGACGGGCACGAGCACCTCGTCAGAAGCCGCGAGAGCCGAGATCGACAAGAGCCCGAGCGACGGTGGGCAGTCGAGCAGAACGAGGTCGTATCTGCCGTCCGGGAGCGCTTCGAGGCTGCGGCGAAGCAGCAGCTCGGCCCCGACCTCTGCGGCGAGGGCGCGGTCAACCCCGGAGAGCGCGTGCGACGCCGGAACGAGATCGACGCCCGGAACTCGGGTCGAAGCAATGATGTCGTCGAGACGCCCCTCGCCGCACAGCGTATCGAGAAGCAGGTTTCGCTCATCATGGATGCCCAGCCAGGCGCTGGCAGACGCCTGGGCGTCGAGGTCTACGACAAGAACGCGCCAGCCGCTCTCGGCAAGCGCGGCCGCAAGACAGACAGCGCTGGTGGTCTTGCCGCTGCTGCCCTTCTGGTTGATGATGGCAATGGTCTTCACGGCGCGTCTCCTTGAAATTGGTTCAAGGATGAATTGGCCGTGAAGACCCTTTCTCCTTCAGCCTTTCAGGTTGGCGAGAACACCCAGCACCTGCGCATCGTGCCCGTCGACCGAGACCTTCTTCCAGACGTGCGCGATACGCCCGTGCGCATCGATGAGGTAGGTGCTGCGCTGAATGCCCATCGACTTCTTGCCGTACATGTTCTTCTCACGCCAGGCCCCATACGTCTCGGCGACGGCGTGGTCAACGTCTGCGAGCAGCGCGAAGTCGAGGCTGTACTTGTCGCGGAACTTCTCGTGTCGGGCAACGCTGTCGGGGCTCACCCCGAGCACGACGGCGCCTGCCTTCTCGAGGTCTGCGCGACGATCGCGAAAGGCGCAGGCTTCACGGGTGCATCCCGGCGTGTCGTCCTTGGGATAGAAGTACAGCACCACGGGCTTCCCCCGCAGGCTCGAGAGACGCACCGTCGCGCCGCCGTACGACGGCAGCTCGAAATCTGGGGCCAGGGTGCCCGGTTCGAGAAAGTCGGTCATGGGAATGCGGCTCCTCCTTGTGGCGATGGCCCGATGACAGGCATCGCGGCGATGTGGAGGGCAAGACTTGCGCGTGGCGGGAGAGGCTTCCTCCCATCCCAGGGGCAGACCGTCCTTGCGGACGCGCGGCGCACTCTGCTATAGTGTAAGTTCGAAAGTCGTGCAGGTCAGCCGACAGGAGAGGGTGCTGGGGTGAATGATCTGAGAGTCGACGGGGCCGTCGCGCCCACGTCAACACGCGCCACGAGCGGGTCTCTGCGCCCGGAGCGCTCGTCACAGGGCGAGGTGTCCTCTGATGCCACGCCACAGATCGCGAGTCCGACCGAGAAGCATCGCGCCCTCGACGCCAACGCCCGCTCCCACGAGATCCTCCGCGCCCTGCAATCAAACGGGAAATCGCCGCAGAAGACGCCGTCGAACGCATCTGACCGCGCGGCGCACGCGGTTGCCCGCCCCACGTCGGCCTTCGTGGCCACCGTGCAGAAGAACTTCGTGAAGTGGGACACCGACAAGGACGGCAAGCTCACCGACCCGGAAATCGATCGGGCATGCGAAGACCCCACGAACCGCGGGAAAGCGGCCGCGGCACTCGACGTTCTCGAGCGGGGCGATGACGACCCCTCGTTCAAGGGGTTCGGCGCCGCCGAGCTGAGAGCGGCCGAGGCAAAGTTCAAGAAGGGCGATACCTCGTGCGACGCGCAGATGGCATACTACACCTCGCGCATCGACGAGTACCACAAGCAGAGCGGGCTCTACGGGGCCAGCGGGCACCCTTCGATCAGCGACATCAACCAGTCCGGCGAGGGCGACTGCTTCTTCCTGGCCGCGCTGGGCGCGAAGGTGAAGCGTGACCCGGCCAGCGTGGAACGCATGATCGCCCCCCACGACGACGGCAGCTACACGGTCTCGTTCGCGAAGGAAGATGTGCACGTGGCGCCGCTCACCGATGCCGAGCTGGGGCGCGCGGCGTCGAGCGGGGGCAATGGCCGCTGGGTTGCCGTCGTGGAACGGGCCTACGCCGACTACAAGACGCGACAAGACGCCAGCAAGGAGGTCGACCCGTACGACGCCTTCAACGGCGGGGGGCTCATCGAGCGCGCCATGGGCGACATGGGAGCCACCAACGTGCAGTCGTTCAACTTTGCCGGCACCAACCCGAACAAGCTCCCCTCCCTCGACGGGTTCAGAGGCCATCTGCAAGGGTTCCTC
>RGZZ01000620.1 GCA_010028905.1 Pseudomonadota bacterium
CCGAAGTAGCGGCGCATTCCACGGGTTCAGGATTCGTTCAGGACCACGTCTTAGACTGCGGCGCATGAACGCCATGCTCTCTTCTGCAGTGCCTGGGTGTGCCGCGCGCGACGAGCTCGCGACGGTGCGCCGTCGTCTCGACGAGAATCGCGCGCGCCTCAGCGATGCCGAGAGCACCCTTCACCGCTTGATCGGTGAGGTTGACGAATACAGGCAGAGCGAGCGTTCCGCGCTCACCGTCGCGGGCGCCAACGCAGACGAGCGCAGGCGTCTCGGGAAACGGCTCGATACCCTGCGCTGGGTGGGCATGGGTGCGACGCTGTCGCTTGGACCCGTCTTGTCGATCATGACGTTTGCACCCCTGGTCGGCCTCTTTGCCTTCGGCTTGGACGGGGCGTTGATCGCGGGCGCCGTCATGCTCACCGAGCGGTCTCGCGCGCGCACGCACACGCTTCTTGCAGAGTCGCGCAGCAACGACGCGCACGCGCGTCAGGTGTCGCAGCGGCTGTGCGACGCCGAGAGGGCGCTGAACAGGCAAGGGAAGGCCTGGGATGCGCTTCGGCCGCTGGTGGAGAGCGACACACGGCGCGAGGCTGAGCTCATGGAGGCGCTGACCCGCACCGTGGTTCCTGAGGCAGGTGCGGTGACCGTGGGCGAGCGCGAGGTGCGCCTGGGGAATGTGAGCGTACCCCGACGGGGGTAGCGGCTGCCGTCGTTCTGTTCAGATCATCATTGCCGAACAGCGGTTAGCAGACCCTGCAACATGGCCGATGTACGGTGTTCGGTGTAGACGCGACCCGAATGCGATGAACGCCGTGACGATCTGAGTCGTGTGTCGCTACAACGAGGTGCCCGAGTCGAACGAGGGCAACAACCATATCGTCGTGCCCATCTAGTAGCTGACGTTCGTCTGGTCCGCTTGGGGTTTCAGCCTGCGACCCCCAGGGTGCGTGGGGGTTTCAGCCTGCGACCCCCAGGGTGCGTGGGGGTTTCAGCCTGCGACCCTCAGGGTGCGTGGGGGTTTCAGCCTGCGACCCCCAGGGTGCGTGGGGGTTTCAGCCTGCGACCCCCAGGTCGCGTGGGGGTTTGAGGGCTTTGCCCCCAGGCCGCGGCTCCAATGCGGGCCAAGAAGCGTCTCCGAATCGACAATGGATCTCTTGATGCGAGAAAGGTTCTCATCACATCAGCATCTCGGCAACAATCGCTCAACCCCGGTCAGTGACGCGTCAATGACGTGTCAGCACGGCAGCGTATCCTACGATCGAAGGGGCCTTCAGGGCTCCATCGCTCAGAGCTCGAGGGCCCGCGATGGCCCCATCTCCCGAGGAGGCCTGTCCTGTCATGTTTGCGATTCCCGCCGGCGTCGAACTCCCCCTCTCGCAGACGAACCCCGTCCTGGCGATGGTGCCGCCTGAGGCCTTCGCCCCTCGTGATGACGCGCCCCGTCCCGCAACCGACTCCGTCACGTTCAGCCCGGAAGCCACGAAGGCTGCGCTCGAGGGTCGAGACGCTGTGCTGCCTACCCGCCCTGCGGAAGAGGGGGCCACGGCCCTCGCCACTGCGGAGAAGGCCGCGGCTGCCGAGGCGCGTGACGCAACTCGGATCCCCACCGAGGCCGAGGTGCGAAAGCTGGTGGGACGCAACACAGTGACCGGCGCCGAGTCATTGAAGAAAGCTGCCCGAGAGGGCGCCTCGGTGAAGGACCTGCTGACGCGCGTGCCCGCAGGCGCCGAGGTCCGCGCGTTCGACCCGGCAGCCAAGCCGACCATTCAAGATGGCATCTCGTTCAAATGGGAAGAGACGGGCGTAGACGGCAAGTCGACGAAGCACATGTTCGAGGTGCATGGGCCGGACACGCTTGCGCACGCTGGCCCGAACAGCCGGTCCGGAAACGTCGCCCGCCTTCGCCAGAATGGTAAAGGCTACTTCGAGCCCGCGAGCGGCCAGATGGTCGAGATGAAGAAGACGATCCCGGAGGCGGTGGCAAACAAGACGCACATCCCGTTGCGCGGCAATCTCGAGGTGCCGCTGGGGAAGGCCACGCAGACCCTGCTCACGGCCGAGCGGACCGTTGGCCGGGCGGTCGTGCCGCTCGCCGTGGCGGCCGACGCCCTGCACCTGGCCAACACGCCGAAGGCCGAGCGTCCCCGCGAAGCCGCGGGCATCGCCGGATCATGGGCTGGCGCGGTCGCGCTCGCGGAACCGTGCGCGGTCGCCGGAGCGCAGCTCGGAGCGACTGCCGGCCTGGCGCTCTCCCCCGTGGGAAGCGCTGCCGGAGCTGCCATCGGTGGCATTGGCGGCGGTCTGGTCTGCGGTGCCATCGGCGCGTTCGGTGGCGGTGAGCTCGGCCGCAAGCTCTACGACATGGTGCACTGACAGGCGGCAGGCATGCTGCTCTGCCCGCCCTCTGTGCGCAAGGTGTCGGTCCCGGGCACCTGCTCAAGGCCGTTCTCGCGCAGGCGCACCGTCACTGTTGCCGTGCGCTCGAGG
>RGZZ01000621.1 GCA_010028905.1 Pseudomonadota bacterium
CTCTTCGAGGGGCTCTGCGCGCGTCGCCGCGGCGATCTCGAGCGAGCCGTGGAGCGCCTCAGGGAAGCCGCCCGGCAGGCCCCCACCGCGCCAGAGATGCAGACGGAGCTCGCCCTCGCCCTCATCGAGCGAGGAGCGTCGCAGGAAGGGCTCGATGCGCTGCGCGAGGCGGTGCGTCTCAGCGACGACGCGCCCCTCCTGCGTCACGAGTTCTATCTCCAGAACGGCCTGGCGCTCCACCGCGAAGGCTATCTCGACGCGGCCATCACCTCGTTGCGAAAGGCCCTCCGCTTCGAGAGCGACGTCGATACCCGCACCCTGCTCGGACATCTGCTCATCGAGGCCGGGCGTCTCGACGAAGCCGTCGACCTCATCGCGGAGACCGCGGAGCGCTTCCCGGGCTGCGCATCGGTGCATCTCCTCGCGGGACTCGTGTTCTCGATCAAGCAGCAGCCGTTCGACGCGGCGCAGGCATTTGCGCGAGCGGCAGAGATCGAGCCGGGACGGGCAGACCCGCTCCACGGCATGGGCTTGTGCTTCGAATCGCTGGGGGACGCTTCCCGAGCCATCGAGACCTACGAGCGGTGCCTGCGCCTGGAATGCACCGAAGAGATGCGATACGACCTGCGCGAGAGGCTCACGCGGCTGCGCGGCGAAGCGACCGCACCCTGATCATATGCTGAGAGACGACGACTACTACCTCGAAAACGGCCTCATGGTGTTCACCGAGCGCTTTCACGCCCGCCGAGGAACGTGCTGCGGCAGCGGCTGCCGCCACTGCCCCTTCGCGCACGAGAAGGTCCCGGAAGCGAGACGCGGTGGGCTGCCCCCACCGCGACCCTACTTCCCGGCCGGATTCACCGAAGAGGTGACGGCGCCACCGCCCCCTTGATCTGGAGAATCGACCTCGAGGTCGGCAAAGCCTTCGACCCAGCTCTCAAAACCATCGCGAAAGTCGGCAAAGAACCCGTGATGCGCTGAGGGCGTGAGACGTCGTACGATCACCCACCCTTGGGGCTGCGTCTCGACGATGCGCTGGCGCATCACGAAGAACCCCTGGAGCGCCTCAACCCACAGCCAGGTGACGTAGTCCTGCTCGTCGGAGATGGTTGGCTGGATGCTGGCCGATCGCACGATGCTGAGCACGAGCCCCCCGCGGCTGTAGGCGTGGTAGCCGAGGTCATCGGTCACCCAGTGCAGCACGTCGTCGCACAAGATCTGCTCCTGCATGATGTCAGCGGCCATCTCGGCGTCCTCCTGCGAGATCTGCGCACCGCGCGCTCAGGGAAGGAACCGCGCGGCGCGACCAGAAAGATCGCTCCATGCGAGGATCATTCTCCGCTCGTTTCGAGCAGGCCCTCACCTTCGCCTATCGACTTCACGCAGCACAGACCCGCAAAGGGGGAGACATCCCCTACATGAGTCACCTCATGGGGGTGTGCGGACTCGTGATGGAGCACGGCGGCAACGAAGACCAGTGCATCGCCGCGCTGCTGCACGACGCGGTGGAAGATCAGGGGGGGCGCGCCACCGGCGATGAGATCGAGCAGCGCTTCGGCGCCGAGGTGCGCCGCATCGTTGACGGCTGCAGCGACTGCGAGACCGAGCCGAAGCCCCCATGGCGCGAGCGCAAGACGAGCTATCTCGAGCACCTGCGCCAGGCCCCCGCCGACATCCGACTCGTCTCGTGCTGCGACAAGCTGCACAACGCGCGCACCCTCGTCGTCGACCTGCGCAACGTGGGTCCGTCGATGTGGGCGCGCTTCAATGCCAGCCCCGAAGACACCCTGTGGTACTATCGCTCCCTGGTGACGGCCTTCCGGCAGTCGGGTGGCCCCCTTGCCCTCGCCGACGAGCTGTCGGGCACCATCGATGCCCTCGAGGTCCTGATCGCGACTGCGTGACGCGATCACTCCACGTCTTCGAGGAAGAGCATCTTTCTCGGCTTGCTACCGTTGGCGGGTCCGAGGAATCCTCGCTGCTCGAGCTCATCGACCAGTCGCGCCGCGCGCGGATACCCGATCTGGAGCTTGCGCTGCAGGTTTGACGCGGACGCCAGCTTCGTCTCCTTGATGACGCGCAGGGCCTCCCGCAGCAGGTCTTCGTCTTCGCCCCCCTCGCCGCCGCTGGCACCGATGAGATCATCGGTGGTCTTGGCGTCAAGGCTCAGCTGCGCCAGGTTGTCCGGCGCTTCCTGACGGCGCCAGAAGTCGACCACGCGCTCTGTCTCCTCGAGGGTGATGAGACACCCTTGTACGCGTCGGAGCTCGGAGTCGGTGGGAGAGAACAGCATGTCACCGCGCCCCAGAAGCTTTTCGGCACCCCCCCGATCGAGGATGGTGCGCGAGTCGACCTGCGCCGATACCGCAAACGCGATGCGCGCCGGGAAGTTGCTCTTGATGGTGCCCGTGAGCACATCGACCGAGGGGCGCTGGGTGGCAAGGATGAGATGGATGCCCGCCGCGCGCCCCATCTGCGCGAGCTCCTGGA
>RGZZ01000622.1 GCA_010028905.1 Pseudomonadota bacterium
CCGGCCTGCCTCGAGGCTGCGATGTCGCACACCGGTGGCCGAGGGTTCGATCTCGTCATCGAGATGCTTGCCAACGTGAACCTCGCGCGCGACCTCGAGGTACTCGCGCCGGGAGGGCGTGTCGTGGTGGTGGGGAGCCGGGGGCGCGTCGAGATCGAACCGCGTCAGCTCATGACGCGTGACGCTTCGGTTGTGGGCATGGTGCTCTTCAACGCCAGCCCTGCGGATCTTGCCGAGGTGCACGCGGGGCTGTTCGCGTCGCTCGAGGCCCGCACGCTGGTGCCGCTCATCGGGCGTCGGTTCGGGCTCGAGCAGGCCGCGGAGGCGCACCGTGCCGTGATGCGTCCAGGCGCGATGGGCAAGATCGTTCTCGTGCCCTGAGCTGAGGCGTGCGCTTCGCCAGGCGCGGGCGCCGTCGGCGCATCGGCTTGTCAGCGGCGCGTCAGCGCCCCCGCTTTGCGTTCACCTCGAGGTATACGTCTGGGAAGTTCCGGGTGAAGGTCGCCGGATCGACGGCGAACGTTCCCGGGCCCATCGGATTGGGCTTGTATCCCTCGGGTGTCGGTCTGGGGTAGGGTCCGCTCTTCCACGGGTTGCGCAGCACCACGTTGCCTCGTTCGTCGACCTGCAGCACCGTGTAGGCGTGCTCAGGGGCGATGCCCGGATGGCGCGCGCGGGTTGCGGCCACGGCGATTCCACCACGCGCCAGGCTGTCGCGCATCGTCGCGAGCACGTGATCTGCGTTGCCTGGGCGCAGCTCGATGGTGCGCGACCGGTTGCCGGTGAGCGCCCGTATCGCCTCTGACGGATCGCCGCCTTGCTCCTCCACGGTACCGTCGGCGCGTATGTTTCCGCGCGACTTCTCCCACGCGGACTCGAGGATGCGCGCCCAGACCCCGTCGGCACCCACCCCGTGGCGCACCTCGGTGCCCGACACGCTGACGGCGGAACGGCGGTAGAACCTCACCTCGTAGGCGTTGCCCGCGTTGCGTATCAGTGCGCTCACCTCACCTGGGCGGGCGCGCGCGAGGCCGTCGAGCGCCGACAGGAAGTAGCAGTCTCCCACCTCTCCCTGTCGCATCGATCTCCAGCTGTCTGGTTTCACCTCTACGGCCTCTGGGGGCGTTGTTGCCCGCGTTGAATAGGGCGACGGGCCTTGTGCTGCGGGGGGGCGACCCAGAGGGCCTCCCTTCCACGGGCGAGGTGCGGCCATCGCTGACAGGGACGTGATCACGGGTGAACGGCCTCCTTGGGCTGCGATGGACACCATCATGACGGTATTTCATCGGGCTGTCGCGGCGCATGGCCGTGGAAGGTCGAATCCGGCGTTGCGGACGCGCTGGCGGGGGGGTGGGGCGCGCCGCCTCCAGAGCCGCAGCGGTCTGAGCCCGTTCGCAGAGAAGGCCTTGAACGATTTTCGTCGAATCACCCTTTCATGGGGCATCACACAGACGAGAGCGCGCACGTTGGCGCATGGCTCTCCCGTCGGGGTTTTCTCGCGACCGCGGCGTCACTTGGCGCATTGTTCTCCCTGGGCTGCAACAAGGAAGCCGGCCCGGTCACCGAGCTCGATCCCAAGCGCCTGCGCGATGCGCTCGATGGCATCAAGAAGTGGCTTTCCCAGAACAATCCCGAGACGGCCAACGCGTTGCAGCCCGGCCTGTCGACCCACGAGATCGAGAAGCTCACCGAGCAGATGCCTATCGCGCTCACCGAAGAGCTCTTTCTGCTCTACCAGTGGCACAACGGAACGTCGAAGGACGGTCCGTTCATCTGGAACCATCACTTTCCGCCGCTTCAGACGGTGGTCAGGTTCTGGAGCAAGAGCCTCGAGTCGACCTGGCAGCCGTCATGGTTCCCCATCTTTCTCAACCGGGGAGACGCCTATCTCGTCGCTGCCTTCGGCTACAAAGCCAAGATGCTGCCCATCCGGCACTTCGCGCCGCAGAGTCCGAACTGCCCGAATGCGTTCGCCAATCTTACCACCATGATGGAGACGGCCCTTGAGTGGTACACGAGCGGAGCGGTGAAGCCCAACGGGCGAGGGGGGCTGCGCGCCGATACCGATCTCGTGCGGGCGATCTTCCAGAAGCACAATCCCGAGCAGCAGTATCCAGGAGATCCGATCGAGGAGTGACCCGCGCCTACGGCCGTGCCACGAAGGTCTGACGGGTCACCGGGTAGCGCTCCGGCTTTTCGGTGACCTCATGGATGGCCACCCCAAGCGCACCGAAGGCGCCCCCCAGGGTTCCCAGTCCGAGGCCACCGACCCAGGCGCCGGTGGGGCCGCCCGCCGTGCCTGCCAGGGCGCCCAGCGTGGCGCCACCGTAGAATCCGAATAGCCCCCCGAGCGCAGCGCCAGCAACCGTGGTCAGAACCACGCCGCTGATCCGGAGGGGGGAGGTTGTTCCGATGAGTCGGGTGCCCGCGGCCAGACCGGCCAGACCGCCGAGAACCGATCCGCCGAGCACGCCAACGCTGCTCAGGGCG
>RGZZ01000623.1 GCA_010028905.1 Pseudomonadota bacterium
GGTTGAGGGGGAGGGGTCGACGCTGTCAGCGGCAGCCGCCACTGGCTCACCAGGAGAGCAGGGGGGGCGCCCGCTCGCTTGCGCCGGAGACGTCTGGGCGTCCGGCACGGTGGGGGACGAGGAGAGCGCGTTGCTCGCGGTTCGTGATCGCGGTGACGACGGCTGGCGGTCGATGGGGGAAGAGGACACGGGCTGCAACATCTTCATGGGTCTCCTCTGCGTGCGTTTCGAGCGGTGCGCATCAACCCGTCTGGCTGAAGCACCTGCCGCTGACCAGAGTATAGGGTGCGGTTGTCTTCAAGTCGCACACGAGGGCGCCGGAGGTCGCTGCGGGCGGTTGAGTGGTCGTCGGCTTCGGTGGATTGCGTTTCAGTTTTCGTGAAAAGATCGTCATTCGCGAAAATCGTTGACGAGTCGACGGGGGCTGGCTATAATGCGGTCTCAGAGCGGGTGGGACTGAATCAACTTCGAAAGCAGGTCCCCCGTCTGTGAGCGCCATCTCTCCCGCTGCAGCTTCAAGCGCTGCGCTGCGCACCGTCACATCAACCCCTTCCGCGACCTCGCCCGCTACCGCATACGAGGTCGAGCCGCTGGGCTCCATCGCGGTCGACCGACCTGCTTTTACAACCCTCGTCACGCCACACGAAGGTGAGATGCCCGCGCTGGCCATCAGCAGCTTCCGGGTCTTCGGAGGCGGCGCGGTGCGATGGGTTCCCAACGTCGGGCAGCACCTCTCGAACATCGAGCAGCTTGAACCGACCCTCGTCACCGATGCGGTGACCTGGCCCAATGCCGTGTCGGCCGCGCCCACCGACGCGCTTCCTGTCGATGCACTCGTCGTGCCCGGCGGGTTCCTCGTTCCGGGGAAGGGGAACGGCAGCGTCTCCCTGGTGCCGCTGGGCAATGATGGCGGGCCTTGCGGACCACCGCAGCCGCTCACCCGCGAATCCGATGGATGGTTCTACCATCAGGCCGAGTGGATGGACATGAACCACGATGGCCGCGCCGACATCGTGACGGCGAGAGCGAAGCGCCCAGTGCTGGGGGGAGGGGACAGCGAGCTGGTGTGGCTCGAGCAGCCGAAAGAAGCCCCATTGCAAGGGCCGTGGCGCGAGCATGTGCTGGCCAAAGGCCCGGACGTCTACTTCCAGGCGACCGATATCGACGGCGATGGGCGCAAGGAGATCATCGCGGCTCGCTTCTTCGACCAGCAGATCACGGTCTACTGGAACGACGCGGGCACGTGGCGGGCACGGCTGGTCGAGGGGCTTGGAAGTCGACCGGTCGACGCGAAGAGCGGCGCCGCGTTCGATCTGCAGGTGGTCGATCTGAACGGCGATGGCCGCTCCGATCTCCTGGCCACGAACCACCAGGGCGATGGCACCGGCGCAGTGTTCGCGTACGAGATTCCCACCGACTTCAAGAACCAGCCCTGGGTGAAGCACACGCTCGAGGAAGGCATCGAGACCCGCGCGGGCTTTCAGAGCGCCGCTCCGGGACAGGCACAGGCCTTCTGGCCTGATCCGGCGCGTCGCGAGGGCAAGCCGTGGATGCTCGTGGCAGGCGATGGCGCGCAGCAGGCCTGGCTGCTGGCGCCTCGATCGGCAGACGCGCAAGACTGGTCGTATGATCGTGTTCCCCTCACCGACACGGGTTGTACCGTTGGAGGCTGCGCCGTGGGTGATGTCGATGGTGACGGCTGTGTCGAGATGTTCGTGCCCGCGTTCGAGCGCAACGAGGTGGAGGTTTTCCGTCTCCGCCCGCACGGCGGGGCGGTGAGCTCGCGATGAGGAAGCAGCACCACGGTGTCACGTCTCCAGGTCACTGATTCGCAACGCGACGACGTCACGCCCCTTCCGGGTGTTGCGCGCGCACAGATGTCAGAACATCTCACCGAAGGAGCGCGTGCCATGCTGGCGGCCATCTCTGCGACTGCGACTTTCGCCTGTCCCCCCGAGGCGGCGGACTCGAACACCCTGGTGCTCGGCGCGCTCTCCTGCGTGCGCGACATGATCGGGGCGTGCAGGGAGCGTATCCGGTCGCGCGAGGCCACCCTTGCTGATCTGTCCTTGGGGGCCAAGGCGATTCATCATGCGTTCCTCGATCGGGTGAACGCTTTGTCCGCGATTCCGAGTAGCCATCGCGCCTGTGTCCAGGCCGTGGTGCTGGCCTTCGCAGAGGGTCTGGCCACGGGGGTGCTCGCGGCATCGGCGGAGCTCTGCACCGCGGTGGCTGAAGTCGGTTCCTCGGCGCGGAGAAAGCCGTCACGTCGCCTCACCGAAGCGGTGTGCCGAGGCATCGACGCCGCGAGGGAGGGCTGGAAGCTGCGTCGGCGTGCAGCTCTCGGCGTGGCGACGTCGGCGGCGTCCTTTCCGATGATGGCCGCTGTGCTTCCCTCTCGCGCGTGGAGAGACGCGCTTGCCTCGGCATTTGCTGTCGGGTATGCGCTGGCGGGAGCAGAAGCGGTACTGGTGC
>RGZZ01000624.1 GCA_010028905.1 Pseudomonadota bacterium
CACCCCCACACCGTCGCGACAATCCGCCCCCGCACCCCCCGCGATCCGCGGAGGAAAGCGCCCGCTCCGCGGTCAAATGGCCATCTGCACCGAGGAGGCCCCGATGTCGGACGTGTCACGTGAAGAGCTCCTGCGCCGTCTGTACGACCCTCAACTCGTAGTGGTCGACGTACTCCCCCCCGATTCTTGGGGGCTCCGCCACATCCCGGGCGCGATCAACCTCCCTGTCGACGAGATCAAAAGTCGAGCCGCAGCCGTTCTGCCCGACCGCGACCGCGAGATCATCCTTTACTGCGGCACCTCGACCTGACCGCTCGCGATGCAGGCCGTGCGCCTGCTCACAGACCTGGGATACACGAACCTTCGCCACTACACAGGAGGCATCGCCGACTGGGTCGACCACAACCTCCCCGTAGAGGGGATCCGACGCGTCCAGGCGATCTCATTCACGCCAAGAACAGGCCTGACAGCTGCCCTCGAGGCGTTGGGAAGTCGCTCTTTCAGCCAGCTCGCCACCATGTGGAGCGTCATCGTGATCGTCTCCGCCGCGCTCTTCTGGCTGGCCTGCGCCCTGCCGGGCCACGGGCTGGTGCAGGGAGGCCAGCCCCTCCCCTTCGATGGGCGAACCCTCCTCGACGCGCTCTACTTCAGCGCGGTCACCGCCACGTCGGTGGGCTACGGCGACGTCACTCCTGTCGGCGCGGCGCGCATCATCTCGCTCTTGGAAGCGGTGTTCGAGCTCCTGTTGTTCGGTGGCGTGGTGTCGAAGTTCGTCTCGAGCCGACACGATCGTCTCATCGAAGAAGTCAGCGAGAGCACGTTCGAGAACGAGCTGGGACGCATCCGCACCAACCTCCACCTCGTCCTGATGGAGCTGCACGCCCTCGGCGACGTCGTCAGCACAAACGTCCCGCACCCTCGCCTGGGAGATCGGGTCGAGAGCGGAGCGGTGGTGTTCCTCGGCGAGATGCGCGCCATTCACGCACTGCTCTTCCGCTCACGGCACGAGCCGGAGGAGCTCGTCATCGAGACCATCCTCGCTTCGCTCGAGAGCGGCCTGCGCGCGTGGTCTGATGTTCTCGCCGCCTCCCCTGGCGCCTTCACCCTGTCGCCCCTCATGCGCCAGTCGATCGAGAAGATGATTGGCCTATCGGCCGACATCTGCAGCGACTGCGTTCCCCGCCGCTACACAACCGACCTCGCCGCCCAGATGGACCGCGTGCAATCCGCCGGACAGGCGCTGCGCGGGCATCTCCTGGCCCCCTGAGACGAAGGGCAGAAGCAACGCTGATGCACGACGCGCAGGTCCCGCTGATGCACGACGCGCAGGTCCCGCTGATGCACGACGCGCAGGTCCCGCTGATGCACGACGCGCAGGCCTCGCTGAATCTCATCAACCTCCTCCGCCTCGCCCGGCCCCTTCGAAAAACCATGCCCGTTGACAACACCCCCACCGAAGGTAGACCACTCCCACGCCGCGAGCTTCGTAGGATCAACCCGCCAGCCAGGAACCCGTAGTCACCCACGCCCGAAGTCCCAAGCCCCAGCCATCGACGTCAGCAGGCTCTCTCCACCACGACCTCCCGGCCACCAATCCACATCCGCCCCCTCAACATCTCCCCCAGCTCTGCCCTCCCAGGTTCTGCGTGAACTTTGCAGAACACGTAATGTAAAACGGCCAGAAACAACGATTTCCAAAGGTTCTATGCAAACCCGACCAGAACACACTGAAGCTTTGGCGGCCTCAAGACCATCTCTGCATCAAGGCAAGCCACACGTCACCCGCCGTCAGCCGCATTCACACCCACGCAACAAATCGTTCAGAAGATCGGCCCATCCCATCAGCGCTTCGTCAGCACCCAGGCGCTTCTTGACCTACGCCACGGTGAACGTGGCATGCTCAGCCTGGTGACCGCAGCGTCAGGCCCGCAAGAAGAGCGCGTTGTGAATGATCTGGTCCGCCGCATCGACGGCCACGTTCACAACATCAACGCAAACCAGCAGCAATCCACGCGTGAGATCGACGCCATGAAGGGCAACAGGGGCGAGAACCATGGCGATGTCGAAGCAATGCAAGCGGTAGTCTTCAAGCGACAACAGACCATGATCGGCACGCAGCTCAAGGTGCGCCGTCTGGATGGGGCCACCAACGGCAGGTGCGTGAACACGAGGAACGCGAACACCGACATCGGTGAGCTGCGCGACACGTTCGCAAGCCTCCACATCGTTCTCAACGCTCACGCCCGCCGTCTCGGCGACCTCGAAGAGAAGCAGGCGTCGTGGGGCTCGCAACAAAGCACTCGACACTGTGTCTCCACCCCAACGCGCTGTCGCTTCTTCAGATAGACCATCCCCCCAGACAAGAGTCTCGCCACACTTTTGTTCGGGCGTGATTCTCACCGAACATTCGCACTACAGCGTGATTTCTCGTTCTTAGCGAAGCCTGTTCGATATAGTGTG
>RGZZ01000625.1 GCA_010028905.1 Pseudomonadota bacterium
CCATCCCCTCGAACGGGCCGCCCGAGGCACCCTGGGCGCCATGGCGGAATCGACAGTGCTCTCTGCCGGGGTGGCCGCGTCGACCGTCGCGCACATGCCGCGCATGCTCGAGGTCGGCGCCCACGCCCTCGCCGCGAACGACCAGCTGAACCCGCTGCAGAAGGCAGGCACCGCGCTGGCCCTGGGAACCGCCGTGGCCACGGCGCCCCTGACGGCCGCCACCGCCGCCGCGGCCGTAGGCCTCAAGCACGGCTATCACGTCGGATCGACCCACTCCCCGCAAGAGGCGGTACAAGACGCGATCTCCAACGTGGTGAAATATCACACGCAGTTCGTCCCCAACGGCCTGTCGGCTGTCGAAGGCTTCGCCAGACCGCTGCCCCTCTCAGACACGCCACAGCTCCCCCAGGGCACGCGCTTCTGCGTGGTGGGGGCTGGACCATCCGGCATCTCGGCGGCGCGCCGACTCGTTGCGAAAGGCTACGACGTCACGGTTCTCGAGAAGAATCCGACGCCCGGCGGCAAGGTCGACACCCTCCGCATCGACGACAGACCCTACGAAATGGGCGCCGTGGTCGGCGTTCCCCATTTCGGAACAATAAAGGCCCTGGCGGAAGAGGTCGGGGTTCGACCGCTGCCTGTACCACCGACCCAGACCTACGCCACCACCACGGGAAGCCAGCCCTACACGCCTCTCACCGCGGCTGAGAAGCTGTCGCTGCCGTTCGAAGGCGCGAAGTTCGCCTGGAAGAGCCTCACCGACTGGAG
Source organism: Pseudomonadota bacterium (assembly GCA_010028905.1). Classification (NCBI taxonomy): domain Bacteria; kingdom Pseudomonadati; phylum Pseudomonadota; species Pseudomonadota bacterium. Next base: position 769 of record RGZZ01000625.1, read on the forward strand.
CATGCTGCGGGCCCCCGGTGGCTACGACAAAGCCCCCGCAGAGCTCTCGGTCCCGTTTCACGCGCTCTGCGAGAAAGAGGGCCTCGGCGCCCTCGAGAAAGCGCTGCGCCCGGCCGCGGTGGGGCTCGGCTACGGCTGGCTCGAGAAGACCCCGGCCGCGTACGTGGCCAAGTACTATCCCGTCGAGACCCTGGTACCCGTGGGCAGCTGGAACTTCTGGGAAGGGGGCTACCAGGAGGTCTGGAAGCGGCAGGCCGCGCTGCTCGGCGACCGTGTGAAGTGCGACACCGACGTGCGCGGCATCGAGAGGGGCCCAGACGGCGTCACGGTGCACACCGACAAGGGCGACATGCAGTTCGACCAGCTCGTGATGGCGGCCCCTCCAGCCGCTGATCTCGCGATGCTCGACGCCACGCCCGAGGAACGAGCGCTGCTGAGCCAGGCGAAGACGGTCGACTACCGCGTCTACGTGGCCGAAGCCGAAGGCCTGCCACGAGAGATCGGCTACGTCTATGACAACATGGATGAGGCCCACGCGGGCCACCCCATCTGCTTCTATCCGCACCAGCCCGACCGCAACCTGTACACCTTCTACGTGCTCAACGACGACAAGAAGACCGACGCCGAGGTCGAGGCGAACATCGCCGACGATGTGAAGAAACTCGGTGGAACCCTGGGGGCGGTGCGCGAATCGGCGCGCTGGTCATACTTCCCGCACGTGACGGCCGACGCCATGGCCAACGGCTACTATGGGCGGCTCGAAGGCCTGCAGGGACAGAACCGTACCACCTACGTGGGCGAGCTGTTCAACATGTCGACGGTGAACCACTCGGTGGAGTACGCGCAGCAGGCCATGGAACGGTTCTGAGGCGCGCTGGGGGAAGGCCTCACTCGTTCCTGGCCCGGAGGTTCTTCGACAGAAGGGCGACCAGGCGATCGCGATGATCGCTGGCCACGGAAGTGAAGGCCACCCCCAGTTCCCAGGTGTCGGCTTCACGCTTGAGGCAGCGCACCACCACTCCCTGACACATCAGCGGGGCGTCCTTGGAGGCCAGGATGATGCTCGCGCTCACCGACGTGTTGCGCGGCAGCGGCGCACCCACCGAGATGAGCGCGCCGCCCACGGCGATGTCGCGCACCAGGCCGTCGAAGGTCCCGTCACTTGCCGTGCCGACGACCACGGGAAGCTCAGCCGCGAGGCGCGGCGCCTTGCGATTCTCGCGACCCTCGCCCACGCTGACCTTGCACTCCTCGAGAAGGAAGCGCGCCACCGACTCGCGCTGGGCCTTCGTCCTGGTATCGAAGGTGAGGCCCGCCTGGAAGCTCGTTCTCTCTCGAGAGGCCCGCACCCACACCACGGTGGCGCACGGCGCCGTCGGGTCCTTGCCGAAGTCGAGCACGCGCTTCCAGACCATGTTGCGGCGATTGCCGTCCGGGGCCGTCTTGTAGAGAAAGAGACGTTCGCCGTTCTTGAGACGGCGTTCTCCCTCGACACGAAGGCCGCGCGGCCCGATGTCGAGCGCCGTGAGGACGACCTGCACAGGCAGATCGCGCACCCCGATGAGCCCGATCTGCCTGCTCACCCGCTGCATGCGGCGCCGCTCCTCGGCCGCCACCTGCGCCCCAGAGAGCCCGACCACGTACTTGAAACGCTCGATGATGTCGGTCCAGCCCATGCGCCCGCTCCTCTGG
>RGZZ01000626.1 GCA_010028905.1 Pseudomonadota bacterium
CGCAAGAAAGACCGCCCGCCCCGGCGACCCGTCCGCCCCTGGGCAAGGCGGCGCCGACGAGAGCCGCTCGGCAGAGACCGAGCAGCAGGCCGCGGGCGACAAGCGACGCGATCCGTCCGGCACGGGGGCGCAGACCGACGCGCCGCGCGTGTTCGACGACCTCGATCTGGCGGGCTACATCGAGGAGTTCCTCTCCGTCAAGGTCGACGCCATCGGCACCAATCTCGAGCGCAGCGTGAGCGATCGCCTTCTCGATCTGGTCGAGTCGAACCAGAAGCTGCTCGAAGGCTTCAGCGCGCTCCGCGAAGCGATGGGAAGCACAGCCCGATCAGAGGTCGCAGCGAACGCGGAGAGCGCCACAGACGACCTGCGAACCCGTCTCACGGCCACCGAGGAGCGGGTCGCGGCCATGCAGAACGAGATCTACGCGTTGCGCGACGAGCGCGCGACCCTCAAGAGCAGCGTCGAGAGCCTCGAAGACACGGCCCGTCGGGCGACCGAGCGAGAAAGCGCGGTGCAGGCCCAGCATCGACAAGGCGAGATCGACCTGGTGGGGGCGCGTGCCGAGCTTGGCGCCATCACCCGCCAGCTGCAAGAGGCGCGTCAGAAGGAAGAGGCCGTGCGCATCGAGGCCTCCCGCCTCCGCGAGGAGCTGGCCTCCCTGCGGGCCGAGAGCGACGCCCGTCGCGAGACCGAGAAGACCCAGCAGAGCGGAGCGTCGGCCCTGCGAGAGGCGCTCGAGCAGGCAAGCGCCGTCGAGCAAGGGCTGCGCGCAGACCTGGCACGCCTCCAGGACGAGGTCGCGGCGCTGCAGGCACAGGCGGGCGAGCACAGCAACCGGCCCGATGAGACCCCGTCACATCTGGCCACCATCGACGCACTGAAGAAGCAGATCGCCGAGCTGCAGCGCCTCACAGAAGGCGCCGGGCCGATCGACGCCGCGCGGCTCGCCACAGAGCTCGACGCCCTTCGCCAGCAGGCTCGCGCGGCGGAGAGGTCGCGAGACGAGGCCAGGAACGAGGTCGGTTCCCTGCGCGAGCGAGAGCGCACCCTCACCGAGCAGCTCGCCGCTCGAGACGCATCACACGCAACCCTCGAGACCAGGATTTCGCAGCTCGAAGCGGGCGACAAGGACACGCAAGCAGACCGCCCCGACCTCGACCAGCGCGTGCACGCCGCCGAAGCGGCGCAGCGCGTTGCCCAGGAGCGACTCGAGCTGGTTGAGAAGGAGCTTCGCGCCGAGATCGATCAGCTCACGGCGAAGAAGAACGCGCTGACGGAGACCCTGCGGGCCTATTCCGATCCGGAGAAGTTCAGAGACGCCAAGCTGCGCGAGATGCACCAGTCCATCGAAGCGATGCGCGCCACCATGCGAGAGAAGGACAACCTGCTCAGCGAGTCGGGCAAGGATACCGTGGTGCTGGGCCAGGAACTCGAGAAGCTGCGCAAGGAGAAGTACGAGACCCAGGTGCTCTATGAGCGGCGCATCCGCGAACTTCAGGAGAGCCTGCAGCGCGAGATCCGCGAGAAGGAGCGGGAGCGTGACGAGCGGCACCTGCTCGAGGAGCAGCTGGCCAAATCACGCAAGAAGTGGCCGCTCTGGTAGGCCCTGCGATGCGGCGTGAGACCTACCAGCGCGTCAGCGCGCGGGGGTTCTCCGCAAGCATCTGAAATGCGCTCGCGGCGATGTCGGTGGGCGCTTCGCAGAATGTGCCCGGCGCTCTGGGGGAACCCACGTCGCGACGCGTGGGCGTCTGGAAGTCCCACGGGTTCGCATGCTCCCCCTCGAGATTGACGACGCGACCGCCTTCAACGCGCAGGTGCATGTCGACAGCCTCCGGCTCGATGGCGTTCACGAACGGCTGCCCGTCGAAGTGGAAGCGATGCCGCGCCGGGCAGTAGGCGAAGAACGACTGCCCATCGTCTCTCGTCGCGTACCGATAGGCGACGCCGTAGGCGGGGCAGGTGGTGAACTCGACCGAGCCCTTCTCCTCACGCGCCAGCTCGGCCAGGTCGGCGGGATAGAACGCGCGTCGCTCGGACGCCTCGCCACTTTTCTTCTCGAGGGCGAGAACGTGGTCGCTGGAGTAGAACTCGAGCTGCGTCTCGAGACTGTGGAGGCGATCCTGGCACTTGTTGGTGTCGTGGCAGACCTTCTCGTCGAGAAGCCTGTGGTAGGCCAGAAAAATGCCCCCCACGAGGATGAGCAGGAGCAGCACGCCGAAGATTCGCTTGATCATGCTGGCGGCTCGTTCGCCAGACGGGAGGGAGATCCCCTCTCCGGCGCCCCGCGGGCACACCACCTCGGGCCGCGCGATGCCAGACAAGGATTGAGCCTGACCCATGAACGCACGCACGCAGGAGGCCCACACAGGGCCACGCGCCCCCTTCCCAGCGACCATCTCGAGCGCGCTTCGCGCCGCGCTCGTCGGCCTTCTGCTCCTGCCTGCGACAGGCGCA
>RGZZ01000627.1 GCA_010028905.1 Pseudomonadota bacterium
TCGAAGGCGAGGTCGTTGGCCTGCCGCTGGCTGTACGACGACTCGTACAGCGTGCGCCACTGGCTGATGCGATCGTGGCGCCAGCGGGTGAGATCGCGCTGCAGCGCTTCGCTTTCGCGATGGGGTTCGATCCACGCGACAAGTTGCCCTTCGCGAAGGGCCACGACGGCACCGCGCACGGCGTCGTGTCGGCTCAATGTGGCCTCGATCTCGCCGGGTTCGATGCGGAAGCCGCGCAGCTTCACCTGGTCGTCGACACGACCCAGAAAATCGAGTGCCCACGGTGCTTCCGGGTCGGCCGACGCCGTCACCCAGCGGCAGCGATCCCCGCTGTCGTACATGCGAGCACCGTGCACGTCGCTGAAGGGGTCCGGGAGGAAGCGTTCGGCGGTGAGGCCGGAGCGGGAGACATAGCCTCGTCCCACGCCTGCGCCGCCGATGTAGAGCCGCCCTGGAACACCGAGGGGCAGGGGCTCGAGCTGATCATCGAGCACGTACAGCCGCACGCCTGGAAGGGGGCGTCCGATGGGAACGCGTCCGTCGTCGGCGTCGTTGCAAGAGAAGGCAGCGGCGCAGATGGCGGCCTCAGTGGGGCCATAGGCGTTGATGATCCGAGTTCCTTGCGCGTGCTTCTGCAGCAGGCCAGGGGAGGCGGCTTCACCCGCTGCATCGACGCACTCCAGGATGGCGGTGTCCGTGATGTCGAGGGCTGCAAGGAGCGTGGGTGTGAGTGTGAGATGGGTGACGCCATTCTCTCGCAGGCGTCGGGCGAGAAGCGATACCGCTGCAGCCCCTTCTTCTTCGACGACAACAAATCGGGCTCCACTGGAGAGGGCGCCAAACACTTCCCAGACGGCGGCGTCGAAGGTCAGTGCCGCCACCTGCAGCACACAGTGCGCTGCCCGCAGGTCTCGTGTCGCCTGCTCTCCTGCGATGCTGTTGCACACAGCGCGGTGGCTGATGCTTGCGCCTTTGGGCTCTCCCGTCGAGCCGGAGGTGAAGATGATGTAGGCGGTCTGCAGCGGGTGGGTGGTCACGCGCGGTCGGGCCGATGGCAGCGTGGCGCTCAGGTGCTCGATGAAGTGGGTGTCGATGAGCGTTCTCGCGCCGGCGAGTCGCATCTGTGCTTCTCGTCGTTGTGCAGGGTGCTCGGGGTTGAGTGGCACGAACGCGCCGCCCGCCTTGAGCACGCCGAGTTCGGCGACGATGGCGTCGATGCCGCGGGGCAGGCAGATGGCCACGGGTTCCTCGGGCGCGAGACCACCGTGCAGCAATGCATGGGCCACGCAGTTGGCGCGGCGCTCGACCTCGGCATAGGTGAGATGCGCATCGCCACAGATCAGCGCGACGGCGTGTGGGGTCGCGTCAGCGTGATGCTCGAAGGCGGCGTGCAGCAGGGATGGCGAATCAGGTGAGGTCGCCGAGGGTGTGCCTGCCCACGTGAGTGCGCGTTCTCTGTCGGCCGATGATGTGGTCGAGAGCTGCGAGATGCGTTTCTCGGGTTTCTCGCAGACGCATTCGAGCAGCGACGTGAGCTGCGCCGCCATGGCGTCGATGCTCATCGCCTCGAAGAGGTCGAGGCTGTAGACCAGCTGGCAGACGAGCTCTCCGTCACGCTCCCAGACGTGCACCTCGAGGTCGTTGCGCACGGTGGGGCTTCCGCCTTCGAAGGGTGTGACGCCCATCGAACCGAGCCTGAACTTCTTGAAATCTGCGTTCTGCAGGGCGAACGCGATCTGGGTGACAGGTTCGTACTCGAGGTGACGCTCTGGGTTCAGCGCTTCGACCACTTTCTCGAAGGGCACGTCTTGATGTGCGTACGCGTCGAGGCTTGCGCGTCGGGTCTGTGCGAGCAGGTCGATGAAGGTGGGGTCGCCTGTCAGGTCGCTTCGAATCGCGAGCGTGTTCACGAAGAAGCCGATGAGGCCTTCGATCTCGGGCACCACGCGGTTTGCCACGGGGGAGCCGATGACCAGGTCATTGCTTCTGCTCCACCGCTGCATGAGCACGGCGAAGGCGGCGCGTAGCACCATGAAGAGGCTGGCGTCGCTTGTCTTGGCGAGCGCGTTGAGGCGTGCCGTGAGGGTTGTGTTGATCGTGGTCGTGACCATTCCCGCGCGATAGGTCGGGCGATGGGGGCGCGGGTGGTCATAGGGGAGCTCGAGCAGCGGTGGGGCCCCGTCGAGATGCGCCTTCCACCAGTCGGTCTGGCGTTCGAGGTCGGCCCCCGTGAGCCAATCACGCTGCCAGCGGGCGAAGTCGGCGTACTGCACGGCAAGCGGGGCGAGCGTCGGCGTCTGGTTCTGGCTGAACGCGCCATACAGCGCGTCGAGCTCGCGCGAGAGCACGCCCATCGACCAACCGTCAGAGGCGATGTGGTGCATGGTGATGGTCAGCACGTGATCGTGCGCCGCCAGGCGCAGCAGGCGCGCGCGAATGGGCCAGTCAGCAGCGAGGTCG
>RGZZ01000628.1 GCA_010028905.1 Pseudomonadota bacterium
CTTCGGGAGGGGAGGCGGGACACAAGAACGCAGATCAGATTGCATATCGTCACGATGCACAAGTAAGTACACACTCAGTGCCATTCATCGTCATCTGCCCGACGATTCAAACATACTTGCTTGCTACATCGACAAGTGCTGATGGACAATGACATGTGTGCATATTCAAACAGTGGGATCGAGGGTGCATCACCACAGACGCAAGTTGAAGCAAATGTCGAACAAGTAAGTGGTGGTGGTGGTGGAAGTCGAAAGCCACGCCGTGGGCTTCATCTGAGTAATAAGAAGAAACGGGTGAGCACTTCCGCCCCCGCTGAAGATACAAGTGAAGGAATCGCGACGGCAGGCTCTTGCAAATTGCAAGACTTGGATACGACGGAGCATGTAGATGCACGGACCTTCGGAGCGAACGACGCAACACCAGGTCAAAGTGTATGTACTGCCTCGCAAGAAAGTGCGACGAGCCCTCAAATTGTACAGCAGGAACTCGAGGTCGAGTTGGAATGTGACGTTCGAACACAACTGGACACTTCACAAGAGTGTTTGTCTCAACCAGAGGCATTTGTGGAACCGGCGCGAGAGTCGGTATCGGAGACGCCATTGAGCCAATCGAAGTGCTTGCAGGACGAAGTCTCGAGGAAGCCGAGACGAAAGCGTCCGAATGTGGTTCGCGACGACGACGACGTGTGCTTACCTGCACCTGCTCCTCGTCCTGCTCCCACTTCCTCCACTCTGAAAGCTGACGACAACATGATTGACGAGAAAAGTGATCAAGAAGGAGAGGAGGAGGAGGAGGACGATGACGACGACGACGACGACGACGATGACGACGACGATGCTGGATCATTAATCGATTTTATTGTTGACGATACTGACATTGAAGAGGACGAAGACGATGAGTCAGTAGTGAGTCTTCCTCCCGCCTCAAAAGACGAGGCAATTCGTCGTGATTTGGACGGAATTGACGAGAGCAACATTGTGGATGGCAAGCGCACACGTCGTCAAACTCAATTCTATGATAGAGAAGTGTTCGCATCTGCAGAATATAAGCGAATGATGCTGTGCGACGTTCCAGAGGACGAGATGCATGCATTGGAAGAAGACGACGAAGATGACAAAGAAGAAGAAACTGAAGAAGGCGATGAATTATGGCACAATGACGACGACGATGACGACGATGATGACGACGACGAAGATGATGACGACGACGAAGATGACGACGATGACGAAGATGACGACGAATATAAAGGAGGAAAGCAAGACAAGAAGAAGAATGGAGATGAAAAAGCGATGGATGTAAAAGAAAGGAATTCACACATGAAGTGTGGATCGCGCAGAAAGAATGATACGATTACAATCGACTGACCCAACTGATTCGTGGAATGGCAACTTTTCCCGCATATTCCTTCGTTGGGATTAAAACAGGGAAGTTACGACGATAGCGAATGCAACTTGAAAGGCATCGGAGTCCGAACACGAAACTCGCTTTTTCGATCGGGTCGGATCAAATTGGGCCGAATGGAGTCGAATCGAATCGGATGAGATGGAAAAGCACTCTTAGGAACGCACGAACGTCGTCGTTCCGCGAGTGCGCGTCCACTCGATCCATCGTGGACTAATGCATCCAAACACAATGAATCGAACGGTGTAATTAGACGTGTTGGTGGTACGCAGTGCGTCGATGACTTTACGATTGAATCGTGTGGTGTGTGCATAGACTCCCGCGTCGAAGAGGAGGCATTGGTTGTGGTAATTACGAGCGTCAAAGTTGTGTGGCACTAACAAGCGGAAGACTAAACGATTGCAGTGAGTGAATAAGCACACCACTACATCACGAAGCCGGGCACTCGTGTCATTCTTCATCGAGATGTCGATTTTAGGTAGGCGCATCTGTTTCGCTTCGCAATGTGCAAGTATGACGAGTGTGGATCGGAACTGCACCTCTTGAGATTCAATGGCCAAGTTGTCGACATCGAGCGTTTGCGTAGACATATTGAACACCGAGCGACATGAGTCCAAGCCAAATATGGCACATATCGTCACACAGTTTGTGATTGTGAAGTCGATGCACGCCTGAGCCGTGCCTTCACATACGAGTTTGTTGAAGTCGAACTTCACATTTCCGAGAAGATAGTGACGCGCAACATCGATCTCGTTGCACGTGACGTACTTGTTTTCACGACACAGCCGAAAATCTTTCAGTCTGACGCTCCATCCATTGCAAGAGTGTGTAAGTTGCACGACAGGATCGTCGCGAACTGTAGAAGGCCACGCGCTCGAACGCTTGCGCTCGATGTCGACGAGCGCAAGAACGTGACGCCGTAGTTCACGTGTGAGGATCCACTGCCCTGGATTGAGTATCTTCAAAAGGAGCTCATGCGGCACGACGACTTCACTCGTGAAGTCGCGAGTTGAATTAATTACAGTCGAGATCGGTGTACACGTGAGTCCTATAGTGG
>RGZZ01000629.1 GCA_010028905.1 Pseudomonadota bacterium
AACAACTACCGCCTGCTCTACACTGTCAACGAATCGTGGGTGGTGAGCCCAATCGTGCTCGATCTCTCTGGCACAGGCGTTCTCGACGCCTCGGGTGGGCAGTGGCTGCCCCACGGTGAGAAGAAGCTGCAGGGCCGCGTCATCCGCTACGACATGAATGGCAACGGGCTCGACGTCTTCACGGAGTGGGTGGGTCCGAAGGCGGGCCTGCTGGTCGAGCCGAAGGCCGACGGCACCGTCGACGTGTCGTGCCTCTTCGGCACCTACGGCGGATTCGAGAACGCCCTGTCGCGGTGCTGCCCCGCCTGACATCAGGCTCGTAGCACCCCACACCGCAGAGAGACGCCCCAAGCGGGCGTCTCTCTGCGTTCTGTCCCGTGTGCACCCGAAGCGCGTGATGGTTCGTAAGACCGTGACAAAAATCTTATCCACGAATATTTGCCCACAACCGCGCCCACGGCGCTGCTTATCCACCGAATCCACAGCATTTCACACATTGACGCTGATTTAACGCAATGCTACGATGCGGTTGTCGGTGACGGAAACGTGGTCGACAGGGGCGTCGCAAGCCGAAAGGCACGTGCCCGCGTCATCAGTCTCACGACTGATGGCCGTCAAGGAATAGACGTGAACACCCTCTCTGAACGGCTGGTTGACGGTCGCGCAGGGTGTCCGCTCGACAGACATCGAGGGTTTACCTCGATGCTGGCAAGCAGCTGCGAGGGCCGCTCGAAAGGGCGTCCCACAGGCAGACCGAGCAGCCTCCTCGAGGCCCGCTCGAGAAAGCCCCTCAGACGGGCAGCTCCACTCCTGATTGGGGTGGAGACGACGAGGTCACGTCGGCGCTCTCGGGCGCCAACGTGCGGAGGGCTCGACCCTCCGGAACGCTGTGGGCTCCTGCTCACAGCCGTCGGAACGAGGCACCCACGGGCGCTTCGTCCCGCCAGGAACGCGTGATGGCTCCGGCCGTCACAAAGAAGTGTGCCCAGACTCCCGACGGGGAAGCTGGTCACCTGTGCAGCCCAGGCTGCACGGCATCCCTGCCGCGAGTGGTCGTCAGACCGCTCACGGGCCGAGCCACCGCGACACCAGAAGCGGGGGCAGACGCCAAGACCTTCGGGTCGAGGCGCGTGTCGGACAGGTCTGGGCACCACCTCCGTGGGGTGCCGAGGCACACGGTCGCAGCGTCGGTGTCGACGCCGCGGCGCCAGCTGAAATGCGGTCCCGGGAATACCGCACGAGGCGAGGCGCCACGCGCTCCTACAGGGGCAGAGACCCGTGTGAGGGCGAATCTGCAACGATTCACACCACCGCCCGCCACACACCGTCGAACGACGGTAACGGCCACGGCAGCGAGGCCCGCGACATGTGCGCGATGCCTCGAAAGGCCTCCTCTCGCGAGGGGGCGCGGCACACGACCCAGCGATGGGCCGCAGCCGAATGTGGATGGCTTCTTCGGAAGGGTCTGCTCGCAAGCAAGGCAGCGCTTCCGTGGCTCGTCGCACGAGCCTGCGTCCTGGCCTTCGACGCTGACCGAGAGGTCACGAACTCCTCGAACACGGTCTGCCTCATCCAGCGGCTGACGCGCTCCTCGCGAGCGCTATGGGGTCTCTACCCGCCCGGGGCAAGAGCACTCCACACAGGTCGAGTGCCGCGCAGGCCAGAAGCGCGGCAGTTCCTCTCCAGAGGGGCTGGGCTGAGATGCATTCGGGTGGCCGGAGCGCATCTGACTGAGTAAATGGTGCTCTGACCGAGAGGTCGTTGCAACGCACACGGGCCACAGCGGGGGTCGCCCCGTCTCTAGCGCGAAAGCACGGCGCTGATCACGCCGGCCGGCATTCGCGAAGCGGCCAGAAAGACAGCGGACAACGTCCGTCGGGTGTCACCGCCCTCGCCCTGGAGCAGAGCCTCCAGGGCGTCTTTCGTTCTCACGCTTCCCGCCAGGCCGAAGAAGGCCCTTGAACTCCCTTCAAGCCCTGCGGTAGAATGGGCAGGTGAGACGCTACCTGGCTTTAGGAGCCGCCTTCCTTCTCCTGTCTGCAACGGCTCGGGCCGACGCAGGCTTTGCCATTCACCAGATCCGGCCAGGCGAGACCCTCCCCGTCATCGCAGAGACCAGCGGCTCGAGCGTGCAAGCGCTTCTCGAGGCAAACCCCGACATCGATGCGCACGCGCTGCAGCCTGGCACGACGATACGCATCCCGGCGAACGACCGCTGGCTCCACTACACGGTGGTTCGGGGAGACACCATGTTCGCAGTGGCCCGGCGCTTCGACACGACGGTCGAAGAGATTCGAACAGCCAGCAGACTTGATGGCACGCAGCTCGAGGTCGGCAATACGCCGACGGAGGTGATCGACCGCGCCGACGAGGCGCTCTACTACGTCAAGGAACACGGCCGCGACAACGTGGCCGTGTTCGAGCAACTGGTCGCCAGCGGCAAGCT
>RGZZ01000630.1 GCA_010028905.1 Pseudomonadota bacterium
CCCGAATGGGTGGGTCAGCTGGGGGGCTTTCCTGGTCTGCGGAAGGGAACCGCCTCGCCGTCTCTGAAGTGCCTCCCTCCAAACTCGCCCTGGAGGCTCTTCATGACCCCGAACACCTCGGCTGTTCCTGGCCAGCGCGCGCCCGAGTCGCAGCTCATCGACGTCGAGGCCCTGCGCGCCCGATACCACAGCGATCATCCGGATGTGAGCGTACCGGAGCAGCGCGTGGCCTTCGGCACATCCGGACATCGGGGATCGGCGCTTCATCGGGCGTTCAACGAAGACCACATCGCGGCCGTCACCCAGGCCATCTGCGAGCATCGCCGCGCGCAGGGCATCGAGGGGCCGCTGTTCATCGGCATCGACTCGCACGCGCTCTCGGCCCCCGCCCAGGAGACGGCCCTCGAGGTGCTGGCCGCCAATGAGGTCACGGTCATGGTGGCCCCGGACGGCGTTCTCACCCCCACGCCGGTGGTGTCGCACGCCATTCTCACCTACAACCGTGACCACGCGGGCGCCAGTCGCGCAGACGGCATCGTGGTCACGCCCTCGCACAACCCTCCCGAAGACGGGGGCTTCAAGTACAACCCGCCGAACGGCGGCCCCGCCGACACCGACATCACGAAGTGGGTGGAAGACCGCGCCAACGCCATCCTCCGGGACGGCCTTCGCGGCGTGAGGCGCGTTGCTCGTCCGCGCTCGGGCGACTACGTGCGGGTGCACGACTTCATTACGCCCTACGTCGACGATCTGCGAAATGTCATCGACTTCGACGTGCTGGCAGGCTGCACGCTGCGCATCGGCGCCGACCCGCTGGGCGGGGCCAATGTGGCTTTCTGGGACCCCATCGTTGCGCGCTACGGACTCGACATCACGGTGGTGAACCGCACCGTTGACCCGAGATTTGCCTTCATGCCGGTCGATCACGACGGCAAGATCCGCATGGACTGCTCGTCTCCCTACGCCATGACCAATCTCGTGGCGCTGAAGGATCGCTACGACATCGCCTTCGGCAACGACACCGACTCCGATCGCCACGGCATCGTCACGCCAACCGCCGGACTCATGAATCCCAACCACTACCTTTCGGTGGCCATCGACTATCTCTATCGCAACCGCCCGCACTGGCGCGCCGACGCCTCGGTGGGCAAGACCCTGGTGAGCAGCGGCATGATCGATCGGGTGGCCGCGGCGCTGGGGCGACGTCTCTGGGAGGTCCCCGTCGGATTCAAGTGGTTCGTCGAGGGGCTCGTTGATGGCGCGTGCGGCTTCGGTGGCGAGGAGAGCGCGGGGGCGTCGTTCCTGCGCCTCGACGGCAGCGTCTGGACCACCGACAAGGACGGCATCATCATGGATCTGCTCGCGGTCGAGATCACCGCGCGCACCGGCACCGATCCCGGCGCCCACTACCAGGCGCTCACCGCGCGCCACGGCACACCGCGCTACCGTCGCATCGACGTGCCCGCAACCCCCGCGCAGAAGGCCGTGCTCAAGAAGCTCTCGCCCGAGTCGGTGAAGGCCTCCACGTTGGCAGGGGAGCCCATCACGGCCCGCCTCACCCGCGCGCCGGGCAACAACGCGGATATCGGTGGCCTCAAGGTGACGACAGAGAACGGCTGGTTTGCGGCGCGACCGTCCGGCACCGAGGACGTCTACAAGATCTACGCCGAGAGCTTCGTCGACGAAGCGCACCTCGATGCCATCTTTGCCGAGGCCCGCGAGATCGTGAGCGAGGCCCTGACCTAGCCCCGGACCCAGCTCACACCCGAGCCCCAGACCTAGGCCTTCTGCTTCTCAGTGGTCGGCTGCACCTGCTGGTGCGACGCGCTCGGCTGCGCGTCAGCAGTCTGGGCCTGAGGCGCAGCCTGCTGCGCGGCGTTGGCGCCGGCCTGCTCGTTCTGCTTGCCGTTCGGCGCACCCTGACCCGGCTTGCCGAAGGCGAGACCCGCGGGGAGCAGGTTGGCCTTGCGCATGCTGCCCACGTCGGCCGCGCCGCCGCCACCGCCGGCGCCGCCAGCGCCGTCGAGGCCGCCCGCACCCGCGTTGGCGCCATTGCCGCCGCCGTTCTGGCCGTTGCCGTTCGCGCTGCCGTCGATGAGGCTGTTGAGGCGGATGTTGATGGTGTCGCCCGACTCGTTCACCGACGCGCCGCCCGTGTTCTGGGCGACCTGCTGCTGCATCGGAACCTGCGCCGCGAGTCCGGCGAGCGGGTCGCTGAGGCTCTGGCTGTCGCTGTTGCCCGCGTCGCTGTTGCGGTCGTTGCTGCTCTTCGCCGCGGCGGCCTGGGCGTTGCGGTCGCCCTTGCCGGCATTGCCGTTGCCGCCCGAACCGTTGGCGTTGGGGGCCTCGACCGTGGCGCCGCCCGCGTCACCCTTGCCGCCGCCGTGTCCCGCGCTGCCCGTGCTCTGGGGAGCGGGAGCGGCGGTGGGCT
>RGZZ01000631.1 GCA_010028905.1 Pseudomonadota bacterium
CCGCGCCGACGATCCGCTGGCCTACCGCCACGATGTGGCCGAGGTGGTGCGCCGCGCGGTGGGCGAAGGCGCAGAAGCTGCAGCCCGTGTAGCAGATGTTGGTGAACTGGATGTTGCGGGTGGCCACGAAGGTGATGGTGTCGCCCACCTGGCGGCGACGCACTGCGTCGGCCACCAGGGTGAGGGCGTGCACGTCGACCCCCGTGGTGCCGAGCAGCGTCGTGCCCTCGTCGACGGTGAGCTCGCGCGCGTCGAGGGCGCGATCGAGGATGCGCCCCACCTCGGGGGTCACGGCGCGCAGCAGGCCGTCGAGCACCGACGGATCGTGAATCAGCATGGGGCGTTCTCCTTGGCGAGCCCGTCTGGGCCGACGAGCTCTTGTACCCGCGTCGCGATGGCCGGCCGCAGGAACCGAGGGGTCTGGTAGGCGGGGTATATCGCCAGGCGCTCACGCAGCACAAAGCCTGCATCGGCGGTGACGCTGCGCAGATCATCGAGGGCGGGCCAGGCGGCTTCGGGGTTGATGTGGTCGCGCGTGATGGGCGACACCCCACCCCAGTCGTTGATGCCGGCCAGCAGGTAGAAGGCGTAGGCCTCGGGGGTGAGGTTGGGGGGCGCCTGGATGTTGGCGTCGGGTCCGAGAATCAGGCGCGCCACCGCGATGGTGCGGGCCATCTCGAGGGCCGAGGGCTCGATGGTGCCCGCTCGGGCCATGGCGCCGGTGGGATCGCTCTCTTGCGGTGGCTCGCCCTGTGCCGCGGGGCGGGGGGGGCCGTTGCGGAAGCGGGTGTCGGCCTTGGCGCGGAAGTTCTGGACGATGATCTCCTGCACGTTGCCGGTGTCGGCGGCGAGGTCGCGGAGGGCGTAGAGCGTGTCGACGCGCTCATCGAGGGTCTCGCCAATGCCGATGAGCAGCCCTGTGGTGAAGGCGACGCCTACCTCGGCGGCGGTTCGAATGGTCTGGGTGCGCAGATCGGGGGCCTTGCCCGGGCAGGCCCAGTGGGCCTGTCCCTTCTCGAGCAGGCGAGGGCTCGCGCTCTCGAGCATGAGCCCCATCGACGCATTGTGCGGGGCCAGCAGCTCGAGCTCGTTTCGGTTGAGCACACCGCAGTTGGCGTGGGGCAGCAGGCCGGTCTCGCGAAAGACGAGGTCGCACATGGCCGCCAGGTAGTGGGTGGTCGACGCATAGCCCAGGTGGCGCAGGGTCTCGCGCATGGCGGGGTGGCGCTCCTCGGGCCGTTCGCCCAGGCTGAAGAGCGCCTCCTTGCAGCCGACCGCCTGACCTGCCCGCGCCACGGCCAGCACCTCGTCGGGGGTCATGGTGTGGGCCTTGGGGTCGCTGGCCGAGCGGGCGAAGGTGCAGTAGCCGCAGACATCGCGGCAGAGATTTGTGAGGGGGATGAAGACCTTGCGCGAGTAGGTGATGAAGGGTGATGGTCGCCTTCGCGCGCTGGCCAGGGCCATGAGGCGTGCCAGATCGGTGCCACCCGCTGACAGCAGCGCCACGGCATCGGCGCGAAGCAGGGGGGCGCCGTGCTCGAGGGCGTTGAGGGTGTGCGTCAGGGGAGGCCGCGCGGTGAGGGTCATGGTGAGCCCAACTACTACGCGGGCGCGCTGCTTCCTTCGACGCGGGAGGTGAGCTTCGCGCCGCGTGGTCAGCCCGCGACGGTGAGCAGCGCCCCCAGCAGGCCCGAGAGCTCGCGTTCGAGGGTGTGCAGGCGCTGGCGGTAGGCCGTCACGGCGCGGCGATCGACATCGATCCACTGGCCGTGCTCGAATCGCTGCCCGAACACATCGAGGGTGAGGGCGTCGATGGCGCCTTCATCGGCGTCCCACATCACGCGGCGGGCCGCGCTCAGCGCGGCGATCAGGGCCAGGGGCGTGGTGGCGCGCACGTTGGCGTGCTGCTGCAGCCCATCGATGTACGCGTCGAGATCGGTGTCTGGGCGGACCGGATCGCCGGCCACGAGAAGCGTCGGGTGGGTGCCCTCGGTGCGGGGCACTTCATTCATCAGCCAGTGGCCCAGGTGCACCACGTTGCCGCGCCCGCGCCCGAACAGCGCGACGTCTTCGGCGGTGCGCGCCATCCAGGCCTGCATCTTGTCGAGCAGCGCGCCCAGGGCGTGGGGGTCGACGGCGGCGGCGTCTTCGATCCCGAAGATGCCCACGACGGGCGAGCCCGAAGCGAGCCGCGTTCGAAACGCCAGACTGTGCAACAGGTCTGGCGTGAGCGCGTCGCCCACCCCCACGATCACGAGGTCGGCTTCGTGTGTGCTCACGCATCGGTCTGCATCGCCCATCGCCATCACGGGCACCACGCGCATCTGGGCGTCGACCGGCAGGATGCGGCGCAGCGCGCGAAGCCCGAGCTGGGTTGTGGGGGCCGTTTCCTCTTCCAGGGGAACGACGAGCACCCGGGGTCGGCGCGGGG
>RGZZ01000632.1 GCA_010028905.1 Pseudomonadota bacterium
CGCGATGCCGCTCATCGGCAGCAGGGTGGGGGTGTTGTAGGTGCCGTTGGTGTTGTAGAGCAGGCTGTAGGCCAGTCCGGTGCTATCGGCCGCGAAGATGCTCTGCCCCTGCTGTG
Organism: Pseudomonadota bacterium; assembly: GCA_010028905.1. NCBI lineage: Bacteria > Pseudomonadati > Pseudomonadota > Pseudomonadota bacterium. The sequence goes on from RGZZ01000632.1 coordinate 117, forward strand.
GCGCTCGGCCGTACAGCGCATTCGCGGTGACCGCTGTGGCGCCCAGCTCGCCGAACTGCGCACTGCCGTTGTTGCCGAAGTAGTGCGCCTTGCCGTCGCCTTCGGTCACAACGAGGTCGACGGCTTGAGGGGCGCTGGGGTTGTGAACGGCCGTCAGCTTCAGCCCGCTGGCAACGGTACCGAAGTACTGTGGCGGGTTGAGGGTGCCGCTGCCATTCGCATTGCCGAGCAGCACGGCAATGGTACCGTTTGGGCTGCCGGCCAACGAGGCGGCCAGGTCAAGCTTGCCGTCGCCGTTGAAGTCGGCGACGGCGAGGCTCTGCGGGGCGGAGTTGGTGAGGGTGTAGTTGACGGGCGCTGTGAAGGTGCCGTCGCCGTTGCCCAAGAGCACCTGAACGAGGGTGTCGTTGCCATCTGAGAGTAAGAGGTCGCTCTTGCCGTCTTTGTTGAGGTCGGCGATGGCAATGTCGGTCAAGGTGACCCCGGTTTCGATCTGAACGGGTGCGCTGAATCCACCGCTCTTATCGTTCAGCATCACGTGCACGACAGCGGCAGTGCATGCATAGACGAGATCGGGATAGCCGTCTTGATTCAGATCGCCGGCGGCTTGCGCCGTGAGCGAAGCGGAGACGGGAATGCCGTTGGGGTAGTCGGTGCGCGACAAGCGGGGCGTGGTGAAGTCGGGGACGAGCGGGGTGACGGTGAAGGCCACCGATGTATCGGCGGTGAGGGTGCCAGAGGTGGCTTTCAGCGTGTACCCTGCCGCGGCGACGCTGAGATGCAGGTCGGCGAACGTGGCCACCCCGTTCACGGCGTTCACGGTGAGGGTGCCGCTGAGCACCGCGTTGCTGGGGTTCTTGTCGAGGCTGACGGTGATGGCGTCGGTGGCTGTTGTGATGGTGCTGCCGTTCTGGTCGACCACGGCCACCTGAGGGGCGGGGGTGAGGGCGACGAAGGCTTCGCTCTTGCGCGCACTGTCCTTGGCGGGTTGCGTGATGAAGCGAAGGGCTGTGGCCTGCAGCTGTGGCGTGGGGGTCGCGCTCACCGGCCCCTGCGTGGGCTGGCCGCCCGAAAACCGAGGGCCTCCACACCCCACAAGAAACGCCACCATGCTGGCCAGCAGCACCATGGGCACGACGGCCGACGACACGATCTGCGACGCTGCCCCCGCCATTCCGCACCCCACCAGCAGCACGCTGGTGAGCAGCAGCACCACCCCCATCAGCGCCCAGGGGTGCAGTGCGCGACACGTCTTTTGTGCGGAGCGATGGGGAGAAGGCGTGAACACGGTGTGGTGCAATCCTCTCAAGTGACGTGCGACGGCAAGTCTAGTGCATCGGTCTCTGCGTTTGTCCTGTAGCACATTCAGCTACTGGTGCAGGTTGATGGTGTTTGAGCTTCCGCCCACGTCTGGGGTCACGATGTCCGGCTTGCCGTCGCCGTTGAGGTCGGTCACCGAAACGAAGCTGACCGGGCCATTTGTGCCCACGTAGACGGGCGGGGCGAACGTGCCGTCGCCGTTTCCGGCGAGCACGGCGACGTCAGAGAATTCGCCCGAGCCGATGACGAGGTCGAGCTTGCCGTCGGCGTTGAAGTCGACGGCCACGCCGTTCGAGAGCGGAAGCCCTGCGGTGATGTTTGCGGAGACGGTGAACGTGCCGTCGCCATTGCCCAGCGCCACGACCAGCGCGCCGCTGGGGGAGGTGACGGCGAGATCGTTCTTGCCGTCGCCATTGAAGTCTCCAACGACGACACCATCGGGCTGGTTCAGCGACACGACGCTCTGCGACCCCTTGAACGTGCCATTGCCGTTGCCCAACAGAACCAGTGCTGTGTTCAAGCCGTTGCAGGTGACCGCAATGTCTGGCTTGCCGTCGCCGTTGAGGTCGGCCACCTGGGGCACGGTGGGGGTGTTGCCCATGCCGTACTCGCCGGGGCTGCTGAAGGTGCCATCGCCATTGCCCAGCAGCACGAGCACCTCGCTCACGCCGCCGTGGGCGGTGTCGGTGCTGGCCACGATGTCGAGCTTGCCGTCGCCGTTCACGTCGGCAAGCGCCACGCCGATGGTGTTGTAGGTCGCGGGGACAGCGGTCTGGGTGAACGTGCCGCCCCCCTGGTTGAGCAGCACGCCCACCTGGGTGTTCTTGTAGCTCGAGACCACGACGTCGGGCTTGCCGTCGCCATTGACGTCGCCCACAGCCAGGCCGGTCGCTTTGAGGGGCGCGCTCGAGTTCACCTGCGCCGCGAAGCTGCCGTCGGCATTGCCCTTCTGGAAGGCCAGGTTTGCATTGCGGTCGACCGTGAGCAGATCGG
>RGZZ01000633.1 GCA_010028905.1 Pseudomonadota bacterium
GGCCTCCTCGAGGCGGGCCTGACGACGGGCCTCTTCCTTCCGGGCCTCCTCGAGGCGGGCCTGACGGCGGGCTTCCTCTTCACGCGCCTCTCGGGCTTTGCGCGCGAGACGCTCACGCTCCTGACGGTCGGCCTCCTGCCGCTCGCGCTCGTGACGCGCCTCGGCTTCACGCGCCTCGCGCTCGGCCTTTTCCTTCGCCTCGCGACGCTTGCGCTCGAACTCCGCCATCTCCGCCTTGCGCCGCGCCTCGACGTCGCGCATGTACTGCTGCTGCCACGCCTCCGCGGCCCGGCGCTTCATCTCGATCTCCCAGGCCTCTCGACGCGCGCGATCGTCGCAACGCGCCGGAAGCGGCAGCGCAGACAGGGTCAGCAGCGCAGCCAGCGCGATGAAGACAATGGATCTCACAGCTTCTCTCCTTGCGGACCCGTCGCGAGCGGGGGCTCAGACGGCGGCGCGGGTGCTTCGTCGCTCTCGCGCTCGCACATATACACCCGCGTGTGCGCGCCTTCCTCGTTGGCCACCCACAGCCAGGTGAGCGTCTTGCCGTCGTCAGAGAGATCGGGCATCGAGGGGAATCCCTGAACGTCGCCCACCGCGAGGGTCTCGGTCTGCCCGTTCTCACGAAAGGCCACCGACGCCACAGGCTTCGACGGATCGGCCACGCGGCGGTCGAACTGGGTCCACGTCATACGAGACCCGTCACCGCTCATGCGCGCCCAGGTGCAATCAACTCCGTCCTGCTGCACATCGGTCGCCAGCTGACCATCGGTCTGGCGCAGAATCTGATCGTTGACCCGCGAGTTGTCGGTCCACATCACGCTCTTGCCGTCATCGGTGACGTCCGGCCAGACGAGATCACCCGGGCCGGTGGCCGCGGTGATGATGCTGCCATTGGGACCTTCGGTGGCCAGGCGAACGCGTCCGCTCTTCGACTGGTGGAAGTACACCTGGTTCGTGTCACCGGCGATGAAGGGGAACTCGGAGTTGATGTCTCCGTTCGTGAGGTAGGTGGTCTCGCCACCGTGCCACTTGCCCACCCGCCAGTTCAGCCACGACCCGTCCATGTCGTCGTCCCATGCGATGGTGCTGCCGTCCTTCGAGATTTCCACCTCGTACTCGTTCCCGGGACCCGCCGCCACGGGGGTGTTCTCACCGTCGCGATACTGGTAGACATCGAAGCTGCCGACAGGTCGCTTCTCGTCCTGGCTTGGCGTGTAGCGCGCGTAGGCGATGACGCTGCCGTCATTTGAGAGGCACGGATTCACGCAATCATAGCCGTCTTCACTGATCTGGTTGGTGGCTCCGTCTTCGTGCTTCAAGATGACGGAGTGGCCATCGACCATCTGGCTCCAGACCACCACCTTGCCGTTGCCCGAGACACGAGGGCAGCCGGTCTCGCCCTCGGCGAGCAGGGTGATCTTCGGGGTCGAAGGCGCGGCGGCGCTGATCATGGCAGACTCTCCCATCAAATCCTCGTGCCACCAGTATAGCGCCCACTCCAGAAGCGGTTGTTACCCCGTTGTTTCCGTACCGGCGTCGGCAGGGACACTCGGTACCGTCGCCACGTTCGGGGTAGGTATACGGGGAAGAGACGAAGGGAGCCCCTGCGTTGAACGGTCCTGAAGACGAGAGCGCACCGCATTCCTTGCAACACCCCAGCCCATCCCGCCATCTCGACCTGGCGAGCGTGTTTCCCGGCGACAGCGAGATGTCCCAACGCATGCGTGCATTCGACTGGACCAGCACGCCCCTGGGAAGCGTGGAGACCTGGCCTCCCCTCCTGCAGTTTGCCGTGCCGACCATGTTGCGCAGCACCCTGGCCGTCGACATCCTCTGGGGACCTGAGCTGATTCAGCTCTACAACGACGCGTATACGCGCCTGGCAGGCCTCAAGCACCCCAGGGCACTGGGGCGTTCGACACGAGATGCATGGGGTGAGGTCTGGCACATCGACCAGCCCGTCCTGGCGAGCGTGTTCGAGAGCGGACAGGCCGTTCTCGTTGACGACCAGTGCTGCCCCATCACCCGAGCGGGCACCATCGAGGAGACCTATTTCACGCTCGCCTTCGTCCCGCTGACAGATACTGAGAACACCGTCCGCGGCGTCATGGTGACGTGTCTGGAGACCACGCGTCCGATCGTGGCTGAGCGCAGGCTCTGGCTGCTCCACCGACTGGGCGCCTGCTCCACCACGGTGACCACCGATGCTCTCGACAGCAGCCTCGTGAGCGCCCTGGGCACCGACCCCTACGACGTGCCATTCGCGGCGCTCTATCGCCGCCAAGACGGCAGCGGTCTCACGTTGAGCGCAGCCGTCGGGATTGACGGCGAGAGCCCCTGGATCCCCCCTTCCCTGACGAGCACAACCTGCGAGCCGTGGAATGTCATCGAGTCGCGAGGAAGAGCCGGAACGCTAATACAGC
>RGZZ01000634.1 GCA_010028905.1 Pseudomonadota bacterium
CCGGGGGAGAGCGACGACTGGTACCACGAGATGGCCGCGTTCCTTCCGCTGCTCGCGCACCTCGAGCCGCCATCGTGCGCCACCTACATCCGCATCGATCGCTACAGCCCCTACTACGACCGCGCTCGAGAGTACGGCCTGACCCTTCGCGTGCACCCCATGATGACGCAGGTCTATCCGGTCACGGAGCGCGACGCCGCGGCGCTGTCGTATCACTTCGAGTGGGAAGGGCAGGAGGACGCGGCCCTGCGTCCGGGCATCGTGGCGATGAGCCACGCGGTGATGCAGTGGCGCGAGGCGTTCTTCGGCGATTCGCATCCGGATCTGCGCGTCTCGTGTAAGGGAGAGACGGTGGTCATCGACGACACTCGCCCGTGCGCACAGCGTCGCCAGCTTGTGCTCGAAGATGTCGATGCGCGCGTCTACCTGGCGTGCGCCGATGCGCCCACCACGAAGGGCCTGCACGAACGGGTTGGAGAGGACGTCGAGCCCTCGCTGTCGCGCTTGCGAGATGGCGGGCTTCTGCTCAGCCTCGACGGGCGCCACATCGCCCTGGCGGTTGGCGCTGACGCGCCGCCATACCCCTACTTTCGGCCCTTTCCAGGGGGAGTCGTGAATCCCCAGCGCCTCGAGCCCGAAGCGCTGATGCCGCGGGGCGCGTTCGAGCGCATGTTCGTGTTCGGCGAATCTCTCTAGGGTATCGTGCGCATCAAGCCGAACTCTACCGCGATGTCAGTGCGCTCTGTTGCTCTGCTGCTTGTGACGATGGTCAGCGTGTGCCTCCCCGCACACGCTGAGGGGCCGATGGCCCCGCTCGTCAGCACGTCTTCACCGATGGCCTCACCCACGCCGTCGTCTTCGCCCTCACCTTCTCCCTCGGCATTACATCTGGGGAAGCGTGCCGTGCGTCGCTACGACGTGCAGATGCGACGTCGAAAAGAGCAGGCCGAGCTCGAGGCCTGGCCGGGCTCATCGGCCCTCGAGGGCCTGAACACGCGATACAGGCTGGTTGGCTTCGTCGCCGCAGAGATCGTGGCCTCCAGTGGATCCATGCGCAGCAAGGGGCAGTTCATCACTGGCAGCATCGTGACCGGCCCGAATGCACCGAAGGTGGCGGGCGGACTGGGGTTCACCATCGACCACAGCCGTCTCGTCGCCGAGACTCGTACCTCGCTCGGAGGCGCGCAGCTGCATCTTCTCGGTGCGTTCGATGCGTTCAAAGAAGCAGACGTGCTGAGCCCGCACTATCGAACGCGTTCGCTCTTCGCGGAGGTCACCGATCTCGCGTTCGGGGGCGATCTGCTGGTGGGTCAGTACTGGTCGTCGGTGTCGAACCTCGAGGCGTTTCCCAATGTGCTCGATCCATCGGGCCCGAACAGCTTCTACGGTTGCCGTCGGTCGATGATAAGATGGAGCCAGCCGCTGGTCGACGGGGTGTACTTGCGGTTCTCGGGAGAGCAGCCGGAGAAGCATGTCATCCAGAATGCCGTGTCGCGTCAAGGACGTCCGGATCTCGTGGCGGCCCTCGCGTGGGAACGTGACCCCCTGTGGCTGCAGTGCTCGGTCAACACGCGCGAGCTCGTGGGCACCAGCGGTCAGACGCAGTGCGCGACCTCGGGGTGGGGCGTGAGCCTGTCGGGCAGACTCGAGATCCCGGTCGGGCGGCACACCGATCTGCTGTCTGCGGGCGCCACCTGGGGGCGCGGCATCGGCAGCTACTTCAATGACAGTGCCCCTCCGGACGCCATATTTGTCAGCAGCGCGAGCGGCAGCCGCATCGACGCGATCCCCGTCACGGGCTGGTTTGTCTCGATGCAGCATCAGTGGAGCCCGAGCTTCCACTCGGTTGTGAGCCAAGGGATTGTGAGCGCCAGCAATCTCTCGGTTCAGCCCGGAAGCTCGTTTCGACGCACGACCTATACCACCGCCAATCTCGTCTGGCAGCCCAGCGCACGCTGGATGCTAGGGGTTGAGGGTCAGTGGGGCTATCGTCGCAATCTCGATGGCGCCGCCGGCAGCGCGTCGCGGGTTCAGGTCACGACGCGTTACGATTTCTGACGAGGATCTGCTGACGTTCAGCAGACCCGGGCCAGCAGGTTTCGCCAGAAATGGCTGCCCGAGTCGTACACGGTATCGATCTGGGCTGAATCGATGAACGCATCGGGGGTCACGAATGCTCGGCCCAGTCTGCGCTGCTCGGAGACGTGTACCTCTGGGGCGTTCTCGCGCAGCCGTCGATAGACGAACTCGCTGCAGTACTCCTTCGACGCATCGTTGTCGAGGCGAAGATCGTCGTCGTAGGTGCGGGTGGCGATGGCGGCGCGTGATCCGTGCACCGTGGCCATGAGCGAGGTAAGGTCGGCATAGCGAGGCCGAAGCACAGCCAGATGGGTGAATCGAAGCCACGTGTCGACGGGCAGC
>RGZZ01000635.1 GCA_010028905.1 Pseudomonadota bacterium
GTGCTGCTGAGGGCGTGGGTCGGGTCGCTCGACGGGGGGATGGCGGCGGCCGATGCGGGTGATCGGCTCAGATCGAGCACGACGCGCCTTCCCGGACGCACCATCTTGAGGTGCTTGCTCACGAGGCCGTCGACCCGCTCGAGCGCGGTGAGGCGCTGCAGGGTGAGCCGCAGCACGGCCCGCTCCTTGAGCACCTTGGTGCGCTGCATCTTGAGATCGACGAGGGCGTACTGACCCTTCACGAGCTCTGCGCGCTGCTTCACCACGAGCATGATGAGCATGGTCAGCAGCAGGCCGCTCGTGATGAGAAGGAACCAGGGCACTGTGGGGGTCTGCCGCGCCGGTCGGGCAGCGCGACGAACCGTGGGCGTCGTCGATGGCGCGTCGATGACTACGCTCTCGAAGGACGAGCGCGCGCCCTGGGTCGGCGGCCACGCGGTGGTGGGATGCTTGAGCAGCGACGCCGCGGCGGTTGCGTCAGACGAGCCTGGAAGTGTCTTCCAGGCAGTTCCCGGGTTCATCATGGTCCCTTCCTCCTGTCTTTCGAGTCTCCGCCGCTCAGGCGGCGGGCAGCTTCTCGGCAACCCTCAGCCGTGCCGAGCGCGCGCGTGGGTTGTCTGCGATCTCGGCGTCGGTCGGGGTCACCGGCTGACGTGTCAGAATCTTCACGTCCGGTGCGGGTCCGAGCACGGGCAGCCCACGGGGAAGACCGCGGGGGGCCTCTGGATCCCGACCAGCGTGGCGAAGCAGCGCCTGCTTCACGATGCGGTCTTCCAGCGAGTGCCACGAGATGCAGGCGAGCCGTCCGCTCGGACGAAGGCGGCGCAAGCCCGCCTCGAGCCCGCGCTCGAGGCAGCCGAGCTCGTCGTTCACCGCGATGCGGAGCGCTTGAAAGGTTCGGGTGGCGGGATGGGTCTTCGGAGGGTGGTGCGCGCGGGGGATGGCGCGAGACACGATGTCGGCCAGCGCCGCGGTGTCGAGCACGGGACGCTCACGAACGATGCGCCGCGCTATGGGGCCCGCCCATCGCTCCTCGCCGTACTCCCGGATGATGCGCGTGAGCTCGGCCTCGGAGGCGGCGTTGACGATGTCGGCCGCGGTCGTGGGCTGGGTGGTGTCGAACCGCATGTCGAGCGGACCGCCGCCCTTGAACGAGAAGCCGCGCTCCGCCGTGTCGAGCTGCGGTGACGAGACGCCGAGATCGAAGTGGATGCCGTCGATGTGCTCGACTTGCAGGCTGTCGAGCAGTGCGTCGAGATCGGCGAAGTTTCCCTGGATGGCACGGAAGTTCGAGAAACGACGAAGACGCTCGGTGGCTGCCGCCATCGCCGCGTCGTCGAGGTCGATTCCGATGACCTGGCCTGTGCCGGCCAGAAGCTCGAGGAGGGCCTGTGCGTGCCCGCCTCCACCGAGGTTCGCGTCCACGTAGATGCCTCCGGGTCTCGGGCTCAGATGTTCCAGCAGCTCTTGTACGAGAACCGGACGATGGAGATAGCTTTCCACGTGCAGGCGCTAATCGAGGTAATCCGCGAGATCCCCGATGGCAGCACGCTGGCCTTCTTCGAGCGATTCCGCGTTCCAAAGCTCAGCGTAGGCCTGGCGACCCACGAGCACAGCTCTCTTCCCGATGTTGGCGTACTGGCGGTGGAGGGCAGGGATGGTGATGCGTCCTTGACTATCCATCTCAACTTCGAGGGCGAAGCAGTGGAAATCGCGGAGAAGCCAGTCGAGGTTGGCGTTGCTGCGCGCTTTCGCTTCAAGCTGGGAGATGAGTCGCTCATATTCGACCTCCGGATACAGGCGTAGATGCTTGTCGCGTTCCCTGAGGGACTTGGTGAGGTAGAACTTGTTTCCAAGCGCAGGCCGGTAGGCCGCGGGGATGATGACCCGCGACTTGTCGTCGAGATTGTGATAGAAGCTGCCAAGCAGGTACTGGGGTGACACGGACCCTCTCACTTGCGAGCCTGCGGCGCCATGCTGCGTCGCCTGAGCCGAAGAGCGAGAGGTGGAGCACGATCAGGTTGCGCCAGGAGGGTCGCCTGCGGCTGAATGGCCGCTGTCGACAACGCGCTCGGGGGGGATGCTCCCTCCACGAGTCTCCACCGCACTCCACCTTCCTCCACATTCTACCACGGGCCTCCCCTGAGGTCAATGTGACGGCCTGGCGGACAGATCGGCTACCCGTACGCTGCTTGAAAAGCTTGATACTAGATATTGGGCTGTTGGGGTACGTTAGTACTACATATAGTGTCATGATTCCTGTCGGCAGAAAGTTGAATTTCCCTCGCCGGAACAGGCTTCTGCGCCCATGGTTGCGCGATTTGTGAATAACTGTGCGGGTCCGGGGCTAGCGGTCGGGCGCATGTTCGCACCGGACGCGGCCCTGAGAGGGGCGCGCCTC
>RGZZ01000636.1 GCA_010028905.1 Pseudomonadota bacterium
CGCTATGCCGGCGACGTTCGAGGCAGCTTGATGACGCCGGACTGTCACACCTATGAGGTGGCCGTGCGTGATATCTCGGTGGGGGGGGCGCTCGTTCTCATGGCGCGGCCCGTTGAGCGCAACACCGAGGTTGCGCTGAAGTTCACGCTTCCCCACACGTCCTCGCCCATCACCTGCCAAGGAACCGTGGTGCGCTGCACGCGGGTTCGCGGAGGCGCCCATGAGCTGGGCATCGCCTTCACGGGCCAGAACACCGAGCATCGAGGCGCCCTGGTCGATCGCTTGTCGCTGCTCCTGCAATCGAAGTGAGATCGGTGCGTGTCGCCACTGGCAGGACGGGGTAACATGCTTGCGAGGTGGTAGTGCAGCGAGGGGTGTCTCTCGCGTCGGTGGGCGGGCTTCGCGTGTGCGAGGTCCAGGTGAGGGTCCGTGCGTGTCGCGACGCGCGGACCCTCTTCTCGTTCCAGCCTCTGGTAGACGTGCCCGGGGATCGTGCCCTGAGGCTGGGCGGCGGTCAGCTGCTGGTGAGGGTTCCGAACACGTCGCGCAGCGAGTCGAGCATGGCGCCCAGCTCCTCACGAACCTCCGCACTCGGGGTACGCTCGTCGAACAGCGCCGTGGCACCGATATCGATGGGTTCCCGAGCGTCGTCGGAGTTGTCGTAGAACGTCACGGTGACCTCGACAACACAGTCGCGTCCGAGAATGGCGCGAATCTCTTCGAGGGTTTCCGGATCGAGCTGCATCATGTGCGCGGGGCTCCTTGCGTGGTGCGAGATTGCAGTTGGGTCAGTTCGCCGTCAGCGCCTGCAGCGCCTCGTCGTTGTCGCGCGCGAGGTTGAAGACCTCGAGCAGCCCGGCGACCTCGAAGACCTCGTGGACATAGGGCTGCACGGCGGTGACGAACAGCGGGCGGCTGTCGTGCTTCAAAGCGCGGGCACAGCTCACCAGAACGCGGAGACCGGCGCTGCTCACATAGTCGACGCCTCTGAGGCAGACGACAAGCGCGCGGGTCTCCCCTTCGATGATGGGCTTCAGGGCTGTCTCAAGCAGAGGGGCCGTCGTGATGTCGAGGCGGCCGCTCACGTTCACCATGGCCACGTCGCCGTGAACCTCGGTCTGCATCTCCATGGGGTCAGCTGTCTCCCGCGCTTCTGGATTTGAACATGTCGAGGCGGTTGAGGCCTTGCCAGCGCACGTAGCACAGGTCATCGACACTGTGGCGGGCCAGCGTCAGACCCTTCCCACCGATTGGCGTCTCGAGGGCCTCGTCTCCTGCTCGTGGGTTCGCAGCAGCGGCCTTCGCCTGCCGGGTCGGGTCGAATCGAATGCCGTTGTCTTCGAGGCGCACGCCCACGCCGTCGAAGCGGTTCACCACCGTGACCTCGATCGACGTGGCGCTGCGCCCGTGCTCGATGACGTTGACGAGGAGCTCTTCCACCGCCAGCCGCAGGCGCAGGCGGTCGGCGGGGGGCAGGTCACACCCGTCGATGCGCGCGAGCACCGGCTCTACGGCGTCGACGCGCGGCGCGACACGCAGCACGGTCGATGGGCCGCGGTAGCGAACCACGGCCACGGTGGCGTCGTCTTCCTCGAAGTCTGCGTCCCCGGTCTGGCTCAGTGCGAGCAGTCGCTCGACCAGATCTCTGGCCGAGATACCCGCGCCCGCGTCGCGCACCTCACGTAGCACGCCGTCGAGACCGACGAACCGAGATTCCTGGCCGGGGGCCTCGGTGACCCCGTCGCTCACGAGCACCACGGTGCTGCCGGGGCGCAGGGTGATCTCGTCGTCGCGGTATTGCGCGTCATCGACCGCGCCCAATGAGGGCTGCGCAGGCGTGCGCACGATCTCGCCATCGATGATGGGCGCGGGGTGGCCGGCATTGCAGTACACCAGGCGCCCGTCATCGAGGTGAACGATGCCGTAGAACAGGGTGGTGAGAGGAACATCGTACGCCACCGTGGTGGCCAGGTGGTTGAGGTGCGCGATGCACTGGCTCGGGCGCTCGTACAGCGCCGCGAGGCTGCGCAGGGCCGTGACGGTCTGCACCATGAGCAGGGCCGCCCCCATGCCTTTGCCGCAGGTGTCTCCCAGGGCGAAGGCGACGCGGTTTCCGGGCAGCGCGAAGAGATCGTAGAGATCGCCCCCAACCTGACGTGCAGAGATGCTCTGGGCAGATGCCTCGATCCCGGGCGGAACCATGTCGAGACGGGGCAGCATCGACGACTGCGCCTCAGATGCGAGGGCGATATCGCGCTCGGCGCGCTCACGTTCGACCGCGGCCTCCTGCAGTGCTTGATAGCGCGTGTCGAGCTCGGTCATCAGCGTGTTGAACGCCTCTCCCAGCTCGGTGAGCTCGCCCCGGCTCTCCTGCACGGTCACGCGCGCGT
>RGZZ01000637.1 GCA_010028905.1 Pseudomonadota bacterium
GGTCCACGCAGTGGCGCGGATGGTCTCTCCCGGCGTGAAGCGGGCGGCTTGGGCCGAGATGAAGTCACGCAGGTGCGCGTGCGCGATACCGACGCCCTTCGGCCTGCCGGTGGAGCCCGAGGTGTAGATGACGTAGGCCAGGCTCTGCGGGGAGAGCGCGCTCGTGCCAGGCGTGGTATGCGCTCTACGTGCCAGAGCGTATTGCGTCTGCATTGCGTCGATGCAGACGATCTGGGGCCTGGAGGAGACGTGGGTGTCTGGGTGCGTGTCTGACAGCGCGGCCTCGTATACAGCCTCGTGCGTGAGCACGATCTTTGCGCCGCTGTCTTCTATCGCGTAGGTGATGCGTTCGCTGGGCCACGCAGGGTCGAGGGGCACATACGCGCCGCCGGCTTTGAGCGTAGCGAGGATAGCGACGATGAGATCGAAGCCACGGTCCATGACGAGGGCCACGCGCGCGTCGGGGGCAACCCCCAGTGCGATGAGATGCCGCGCAAGCCTGTTTGCGCGGGCATCGAGCGCGCCGTAGGTGAGGGTCTGCTCTTCGAAGACGAAGGCGGTGGCGTGGGGGCGCAGGGCGGCTTGATCTTCGAAGCGCTGGTGCACGAGGGGGAGCGCATCGACGAATGGCGTGGGCCTCGTTTCCGTATTCAGTGCTCTCAGCAAGTCTCGCTCTTCGTCCGTGAGCAGATCGTACCGGTGCAGATGGAGCGCTGCATCATGGGTTGCGCCGCCACTGGCGGTGAGGTGGGCCGCAATCCTCTCGATCGTCGCGGTGAGGCGCTCGGCCATTCGCGCAGCGGTGTCAGGCTCGAAGAGGTCGGCGGCGTACTCGAGTTCGAGCACGAGTCCGGGTTCTGTCTGGGTGGCGGAGAGGCTGAGGTCGAACTTGGCCATGCGTTGGCCCAGGTCGACAGCCTGCCCGCGAAGGTCTCCCAGACGGAAGTTCGCCTGCTCGTTGTTCTGCAGGGTGAGCATGAGCTGAACGAGCGGCGGATGGCTCAAGGAACGGGGCAGATCGAGGCTCTCAACGATGGTCTCGAAGGGAACATCTTGATGGGCCCAGGCCTGCACGCATCGCTCACGCACGTGGGCGAGCAGCTGCTCGAAGGTCGGTGCGTCGTTGAGCTCGATGCGCAGGGGCAGGGTGTTGACGAACATGCCCACGATAGGCTCGAGATCGGGGTGGGTACGGTTGGCGGTAGGGCTCCCGATGACGATGTCGTCTCCCGCGCCGTGACGTTGCAGCACGTGCGCCCAGGCTGCGAGCAGCCCCATGTACAGCGTTGCGCCACGGGTGCGCAGACCGCGTTCGAAGTCAAACGTGACGTCAGCGGCGATGCGCCAGGTGTGTACGCCTCCTCGCACGCTCTGGTGCGGCGGACGCGGGTGATCGGTGGCGATGGGCGTGCAGATTGGCGCGTCTGCGAGGGTCTGCTTCCACCCGTCGAGCTGCGCGGCGAGGCGTGGTCCAGAGAGATAGCGTCTCTGCCACGCGGCGAAGTCGGCGTAGCTGAGCCGTGGCGCGGCAGGGGCCAGATCTCCCCCTGCGCAGGCGGCTTCATAGAGCCTGGAGAGTTCGCGTAGCAAAATGGAGAAGGACCAGCCGTCGGCGGCGGTATGGTGAAGGACAAACCCCAGGATCCAGCTCTGGATGGCATCTGCAGCGGTCGATGGACCGTTGCGTGCGGCGTGCGTCATGGGCTCAGGTGCGATGGGGACGAGAATCGCGCGGATGGGGATGTCTTCGGCGAGTCGGAAAGGTTGCGTGAGCGTGGCTCTTGCCCGATCAATGGCACGCTCGGCTGATGTGGGGCTCTCGATGCAGAGAACCGGATTCTCCGGCTGGATCTCTTCTTGCCAGACCGCTGCCTCGCGCTCGATAAGCAGGGTGCGCAGGCTGGCATGTTGCTGCACGAGCGCGTCGAATGCGCGCTTCAGCGCGGCGGGGTTCAGAGTGCCTTCGATTTCGAGGAGCGCAGGCATGAGATAGGCCTGGCTGCCGTTCTCCTGCTCGAGCTGATCGATGAACCAGAGCCGCTGCTGGGCAAAGGATGCGGGTCTCGGTGCACCAGGCGCGAGAGGCGTGATGAGGCGCTCTGCCAGGTCTTCTCCATGCTCTCCGGAGGAGAGAAGCGCCTTCAGCCGTGTCGCGAGGTCGAGCAGCCTCGGATGATCGAAGACGAGGCGAACGGGCACGTTGAGGCCCAGCGCCTGTCGTAGCCGTGCGGTGAATCGTGTGGCGAGCAGCGAGTGTCCGCCGAGGGCGAAGAAGTCTGCTTCGAGACCGAAGTCCGGCGTCACGGTCGAATCAGCGCCACGGCCAAGAACCTCGCGGGCCTGCAGCAGCACCATCTGGCCGACGAGATCGTCGGG
>RGZZ01000638.1 GCA_010028905.1 Pseudomonadota bacterium
CTGCGGCAGACGCAACAGGGGACTTCAGCGGAACAGGAGAAGCAACCGAGGTGCGAGCAAGCGTGTTCCTGTTGCTGGGTGTCGCCCTGTTGAGCCTGGGCTGTGCAAAGAAGGCAGCCGACGTCTCCGATGTGTCACGGGGCGAAGAGATCTTTCTTCGAACCCCCACCGCGGCGAAGCGCTTCGTGCCCACCAGTGCGCTGGCGTGCGGCAACTGCCACAGCCACGGGGGTCGTGTCGACGCGGCCCTCTCCCTGGTTCGCGTGGCCGACCGCTATCCGCAGATGTCGAAGCGCGACGGCCGCGTGAACACCCTGCAAGATCGCATCCGCGGCTGCTTCCTGCGCAGCCTGAACGGCATCGCCCCTTCAGATGACAGCGAAGAGATGCGCCTGCTCGTCGCATGGTGCCAGGCCCAGCGGGAGGGTGCGCCCGCCCCGCCCGCCATGGTCTCAGAGGCGGCGCGACGCCCCCTCAAGGACCTCGATGCAAAGCGAGGACAGCGCTCCTACCAGGCAAAGTGCGCCGCCTGCCACGGCATGGGTGGCGAGGGAGCGGGTGCCTTCCCGCCGCTCTGGGGCCCTCGCTCGTACAATGACGGCGCCGGTCTCGGCCGCGTCTACACCCTGGGCGCCTTCATCCACAACGCCATGCCGCTCGGGCAAGCCGGCACCATCGCCGAGGACGAGGCGCTCGACATCGCGCTCTACATCGATTCGCAGCCGCGTCCGACGTTCGACGCCAAGAAGAGCGACTATCCAGGCAACGCGCCGCCGGTCGACGCCATCTACTATCTCGCGCGATGAACGAGGCGAACCCGCGGCTCACAGTCCGGCTTTGATGTAGACCCAGCCGGCCTCCTGCTTGCGCACCAGCTCGGCATACGCCGAATCGACGACCACGCAGAACGGTAGCACCTCTTCGCGCCTGATGTTGCGCAGGCGCAAGGAGTTCGCACAGGCCGCGAACACCACGCCCGTATCGGTGGTCAGCGCACGCATGGCGTCGCGCTCTGCGTTGCTGTTCAGCATCATGCCGATGCCAGGGCCGTGGCCCACCACCTCGATCTCGCAGCCGCTCACCCCGAAGACGGTCTGCACGGCGCGCACGTTGCGCAGAATCGCCTTCCAGGCGTCGGCGCCGGCCACGGTGACCTCGAGGATGATGCGATGCTTGCCGGACACCGGGCGCTGCGCCTGACCAGGCATTGAACAGGCGGTGACGGCGCACATCAAGACGAGCATCAACCGCGAAATGAAGCCAACACGCATGGGGACCTCCTTGTGTCTCTCACGACTCTGATCCATCGCCCTCGCCCACCCGAGGGGGGCGGGGACCTACACCCCCATCGTCCCTGTCCACCCTGGGGGGACGGGGACCTACACCCCCATCGCCCTCGCCCACCCTGGGTGGGCGAGGGCCTACAAATTGGTAGTACCACGCCACGATGAGCCCGTTGTAGAGCTTGCGCTTCTTCACCAGCGACTGGCCGTAGAAGCGCTCGAAGCGCGGGTGCGAGGTGATGACGTAGACCGACCACGTGCGCAGGGGGCGCACGACCTGGCCCAGTGATTCGTACAGCCGCTCAGCATCGCGGATCTCGCCCAGGCGTTCGCCGTAGGGCGGGTTGGTGATGATCACGCCGTATTCGTGGGTGCTGCGAAACGCGTTCACCGGCTGGGCACGAAAGTGCACGCCGCGCTCGACGAGATCGGCCTGCCGCAGATGCTGGCGGGCCAGCCGCAGCACGCCCTCATCGTCGTCGTGCCCCGTGATCTGCAGCTTCGTGCGGCGGTCGAAGGCGTCTTCAGCGTCGGCCCGCACCGCGTCCCAGCGGGCCTTGCCCACGAACGGCCACCCTTCAGAGGCAAAGGCGCGACGCAAGCCCGGCGCTCGCCGCAGGCCGATGAAGGCCGCCTCGATGGGAATCGTTCCCGAGCCGCAGAACGGGTCGACGAGCACGCGCTCGGGCTTCCACACCGACAGCAGCACCAGCCCCGCCGCCAGAGTCTCGCGAATGGGCGCCTCGGCCGTGAGGGTGCGATATCCCCGCTTGTGCAGACCGCTGCCGCTGCTGTCGAGGCTGATGGTGACCTCATCGCGCACCAGGCTCACCCGCACCTTGAACTGCGGCCCCCGCTCGTCGAACCACTCGGTCTTGTAGGCGCGCTTGAGCGATTCGACGATGGCCTTCTTGGTCACCGCCTGGCAGGCCGGCACACTCGAGAGCTGCGATTCGTGCGACGAGCCCTCGACGGGGAAGCAGGCGTCGCGCCCCAGAAGCTCGGGCCACGCGATGGCCTTCACCCCCT
This sequence comes from Pseudomonadota bacterium, assembly GCA_010028905.1. Taxonomy (NCBI): domain Bacteria; kingdom Pseudomonadati; phylum Pseudomonadota; species Pseudomonadota bacterium. The sequence continues at coordinate 2,313 of RGZZ01000638.1, forward strand.
GAAACAGATCTTCGAAGGTGAGCGCCTTGAAGCGAGCCAGCCGCACCCACACCCGATCG
>RGZZ01000639.1 GCA_010028905.1 Pseudomonadota bacterium
GCGGCGCGACGCCGGACGGGCTGCACGCGGCGCAGGGCGTGCGAGAGCAGCTGGATGAGGATGGACCCGTAGATGAAGATGTTCAGCGCATCCCATCCGGCCCAGTCCGGGAACCAGATGGCGAGCTTCACGAAGGCGTAGGCGCCCACCGCGGCCGTGGCGATGGCAAGCGCGCCCTGGAGACGGCGCGGCCAGCCTTCAGGCGCGCCGAAAACGCATCCCAGGGTGTTCAGCATCATCAGCATCAGCCCGATTCCGATAGCGCTCGGGCCGGCCTTCCACAGCTTGAGCCCGAGTGCGAACGTGGCGATGCCTGCGACGAAGATGCCCGCCAGGGTCCCTTCGCTGCGCTGCGCGCGGGTCACCGCGGGGCGGGCTTCCGGGTGCAGCGTCAGCAGCAGGTGTGACAACGAGCCCGCCACCGACTGCACGTAGGCGAGGACCGCGCGCAGCACGACCGCGGCGTAGACGAGTGCGCGTGCACGCGGGGCGCGCTTCGACAGGCCCACGAGGGCCTGGTTCAGGGCGTAGTCGATGAGCACGCTCTTCGAGCCCTTGCGCACTTCGGTGTGGAACTGCCGCATCATCCACAGCGCCACCGCGCTGTAGCCGGGGAAGAGGGGAGGCAGGGCGACGACCAGGCCTTCCCGGGCCCAGGGGGAGCGGGCCTCGATCTGAAGGGAGTGCAGGAAAGCCGTCTGGGCTCTTTCCTTGTCGCCTCGCTCCAGCGCGCTCCACCCTTCCTCGGCCGCGGTGAGCGGGTCGTCCGGGAGGTTTGCGAGCACCTCTCGAATCGTTACGCGCGCCTCTTCGGCTCGACCGAGCATGAGCAGCACACGGGCGCGCACGCGGGCACAGTCTCGGTGCATGGGGGCGTAGACCAGGCCTTGTTCAGCGGTGGCCCGGGCCTCGGTGAAGCGTTTCTGCAGTTCGTGGATGCGTGCCGCCAGGCCCAGGGCGTCGGCGTTCGTGGCATCTGCGGCCAGGGCGCGCTGCACGGCGATCTGAGCGCCCCGGAGGCGATGGGCGTCGATCTCCACCGCCGCCAGCGCGGTCCAGGCGGCGGTGGCGTCCGGGTTGAGCTCCACCGCCCTCACGGCGTGCTTCTCGGCCCCCTCCACGTCTTCTCCGGCGAGGCAGCAGCGGGAGAGCCCGGCCTGGGTCTCGGCGCTGTCGCCGGCGACGGCGGCAAGGTCTCGGAAGGCCGTTGCGGCCTCTTCCCAGCGCTCTTCTTGCAAGAGCAGACGGGCCTTCTCGTGGGGAACGCTCATGTGGGGAGACTCCTTGGACACCTGTGGCGTGCTGTGGTGCAGGATTCGACTGCTCCCCCGTAGCATCCCCCTGCCATGTCCACCCCCTCGCCCTTCACCCTCGACGATCTGGCCTGGCTGGCCGGCGACTGGCGGGGTGAGCCCCCGCACGAGACCCTCGAGCAGCACTATACGACGGTCGCGGGGGGCACCTTGCTCGCCACCAGCCGTCTGACCCACGACGGGCAGAGCCCCCACCGGGAGATGCTGCTCTTCGAGCAGGGGGGCGATGGCAGGCTTCGGCTCACGGTCGTTCATCCGGGGCAGGGAGAGGATGTCTACGAGGCCGCGGGAACGGGCGACGACGGTTTCGTCTTCGCCTGCGACCCGTCCGGGCGGCGCATCGCGCTGCGTCGCCTGGGTGCCTCGCGGCTGGCCATCCGGTTCGAGAAGGAGGGCGAGGGCGGAACCCGCGCATTCGCGTTCACCCTCGCGCGGTGACGCCAGGAAACGGGGGGGCTGAATGGGAAGTCATGGAAATGGATTCCCCGAATCGAACAGACGCACAGGTCCTTCGCCCGCCCGCGGAGACGCGCTATCACGACGAGCTAGAGGCTCTCTCGCGCTCTGATCGCCGTCCCCGTCCCCCATCGTGGCGCTTGTCGCCCACGGCTGTGGCGACCTACCTTCTCGGGGGGGAGACCGACGATGGGGTCTCCATCTCGCCCAAGTACATCGGGTCGCGGCGCCTCATCGAGATCGCCATCGCGACGCTTGCCACCGATCGCGCGCTGCTGCTGCTGGGCGTGCCGGGAACGGCCAAGACGTGGGTGTCTGAGCACCTTGCGGCCGCCGTCTCGGGTGATTCGTGCCTGCTCGTGCAGGGCACGGCCGGCACCCCCGAAGAGTCGGTGCGCTACGGGTGGAACTACGCGCTGCTGCTGTCCCAGGGGCCGAGTCGCGAGGCGCTGGTGCCGTCGCCCGTGATGCGGGCCATGGAAGCCGGCAAGGTGGTGCGCGTCGAAGAGCTCACGCGCATCCCCTCTGACGTGCAAGACGCCCTCATCACCGCGCTCTCCGAGAAGAGCCTGCAGATCCCGGAGCTCGACACCCAGGTGCT
>RGZZ01000640.1 GCA_010028905.1 Pseudomonadota bacterium
CATCTTCGTTGTCGACTATGGCAGCGTCGATGCTTGTTGTCTTCAAGTGTCGCTAAAAAAAAAAAAAGATCATGATCACTGAGTTGGAATTCGATTTCTAAAGACATCAGATTCTTATGATCGCACACTCAAACCCCTGTCTTATTTGCACTTGCCTCGTTCGGCGGATGTGTACACGCACTCACACCTTCCGTTGAGCGAAGCTCAAATGCTCGACGCACTGCCATTCGACGTCGTGGTCTCGATCATCGAGTCGAGTGAGTTTGCAGTCGACGTTGCGTGCGTGTTCACTTGCACGTGCACGTCACTCGCATCGATCGCCGCAACGTGGTTCGCAAAGGCGCAGTACGCTCCGAACTTGTTTTTTGTCCTGCCTGCACGGTTGTCGCCTTCGTCCTACTGCCCATTGCCGTTCCCGATCTCACAATTGCCGTCGTCGTCGTCGTGCAATGCCGCGAGAGAGGCGCGGCGTGTCAGAGCGCAATTGCACCGCCGACTCCGACTCCTCAGCTCGCTCACGAGTGTGGACATTCGCGGGCGCGACTCCGTCGTGCAAGTCGACGACCACATGATCGAGATGGTGCAGATGTCGAACGTTCGCACGCTCGAGATCGCTGAGTGCGACCAGCTGACCGACATGCGCACGCTCTTCAACCGCACTTCGTCGTCGTCGCTCACGTCGCTCACACTCGTCGAGTGCCCGAAGCTGGCATTCGACCTCGACATCTCGGCCAAGTGGCCGAGCCTCACGCATCTGCACGTGAGCGGGTGCAGCGGCATGAACGACGCGTCGCCCGCGCTCAAGCTCTCGCACCTCCGACGCCTCGTCGTGCACAATTGCTTCAATCTCACCGATCTGAGCGTCGTCGTCGCCGACGCCGCCAACGTTCGCAACCTCACTCACATCGACGCGAGCGGGTCTTCGATCGGCAGCATCGATCCACTCGAGCGCTGCGAAGCGCTGACGCACTTGAATGTGAGCCGGTGCTACAAGTTGACGGACGCGCACGTCGCAGCGCTCCGTCGATGCCCGCTGCTCACGCACTTGGACGTGAGCCGCTGCTTCGACGTGACCGACGTCGGGATTGCGAGCGTCGTCTCGAGCTGCACTCGGCTCGAGTATCTGGACGTGTCGTACTGCATGTACGTACGCAACGACTCCATCGGCGTCGCACTCGACAAGTGCCCGCACCTCGCGTCGCTCTCGATGCGGAATTGCAAGAACGTCTCGGTGCATCACGCCCTCGACTGGCCCCGCCGTCGGTGGTGCAGTCGTGCACCCCGAGCCGACCATTTGTGGCGGGCACTCACGCACCTCGACATCGAAGCGTGTGCATTCGAGGCCGACATGTGCGCGATCGCAAACACGTGCCCACACCTCAGGTCGCTCTCCATCGGGAATTGCTACAACCTGAGCGAGCGCGCGATCGTCCTCACGCTGGCGACGCTCCCGTCGCTCGCGCGCCTCGACATGCGGTACTGCGGCGAAGTGACCGATGCGAGCATGGCGGCGCTCGTGAATTGCACGCGACTGAGCACGATGTGCCTCGCGTCGTGCTGCCACTTGACCGACTCGGGCGTCGCGGCGCTCGCATCGCACTGCCCGCACCTCGAGCACGTCGAGATCAGTGGGTGCCCTCGCGTGAGCGACGTCGGCGTCGTGCTGCTCGCCGAGCATTGCGTGCGGCTGCGATTCGTCGACATGGGCTTCTGCAGTGGCGTGAGCGACGTCGGCGTCGTCGCGCTCGCACGCAGCTGCTCGAGGTTGCGTCATGTGGACATGCGCTTCTGCACGCGCGTGACCGACGTCGGAGTGAGGGCGGTCGCGCACGAGTGCACGTCGCTGTCGTACCTGAACGCGAGCGGGTGCCCGCTCGTCCAAAATGTGGGTGCGGCGACGACGCACGCGGCGTCGCCGCTGCAGCTGTCGTACCTCAACCTGAATCACTGCGTCGACGTCGTGAGCGTGAGCGTGCTGCTGCGACGAAGCCCGGCCGTGCGCTTCGTCTACTTGCGCGACTGCAAGCACGTGACCGACTTCGACGTCCACACGATCGCACACTCGTGCCCGCTCCTCCAAAAACTCGACATGTTTGGGTGCAGCGCGGTGACCGACCTCGCGCCGATCGTGCGCCGGTGCATCCACCTCCAATTGATGTATGTGCCGGCGAGCGCACGCTTTCGGTCGGTGCGTGCACTCGTCGCGTCGCTCGGACGCGGCGTCGGGCTGTATCCGGAGTACACCGAGAGCGACTACGGCCGCGAAATCAGCGACTACGATTACGGCCAAGTGCACTTCATGTCGCCGCAGTCGCCCAGTGTCGAACTCGCGTGATGCGCTCTCGACAAATTGGCCGACGCGTCGTCCA
>RGZZ01000641.1 GCA_010028905.1 Pseudomonadota bacterium
GTGACGTTGGAGAACACGGCGCGGCCGTTCGACGCTGTCACCGTGAGGGGCGCGCCGCCGAGCGTGGTGCCGCTCGTGCCGTCAGGCAGCGCCAGGGTCACAGTGGGCGATCCTCCGGTGAACACGTTGCCGTCGCTGCCGATGATGGCGATTTCGATGGTGCCGGATGTGCCGCTATGAACGCTCGCAGGAGGCTGCTGGGTGAACGACAGTCGTTCCGGTCCCACCACGCTGAGGGTCACCGTTGCCTGGCGGCGCTGGTACTGGGCGTAGATGGTAACCACCCCGATGTTCACAGGGGTGACGAGACCGCCTGCCGAGACGGTGGCCACGGACGGGTCGCCAGAGAACCACGCGGCGCCCGCGGTCTGGGTAGCGTCACCTGTCGTCGCGTCGCTGAAGGTGGCCGTCGACTGCAGCTGCAGCGTCTGTCCCACCAGGGGGGTGCTGGCAACGGGCGCGATGGCCAACGACGAGACCGTGGGGTGAGCCACAGCCACATCGACCTGCTGCGAGCGCCCGGTGGAAGGGTCATTGGCAACGATGGTGGTGAGCCCGCTGCTGAGGCCGTGAACCGTTCCGTTTGCGTCAACCGATGCCGCAGCGGGGTTCGTCGACGACCACTGCAGCTCGGTGGTGAGACAGCGCCGTGAGGCATCGCTCACAAATCCAACGGCGCAGAGCGGTACGGTGTCGCCCACCTGCAGGCTCGCGCGGGTCACGCTCACGTCGGGCGTGTCGACGCGCTCGATCTCGAAGTCAATCACGTGAGGGGGTTGCACCGTCACCGTGGCCTGCGTCGTGGCGGCGTTCGCAGGGTTGGAAAAATCGACGTAGGTGGCCATGACTGATGACGAGCCTTGTGACACCGCGTAGTCGCGACCGCCGTCATCCACGGTGAGCACCGACGAATCGGCACTCGTCCACGTGCAGAGATCGGTGACGTCCTGGGTCGATGCGTCGCTGTACAGTGCAATGGCCCGCAGGTCGAGCTCAGCCCCCGCGGCGGGGCTCAGGTTGCCCGTGATGTTCAGCGACTTCAGGCGTGGCGCCGTCACCGTGAGCTGGTAGGTGGCGCTCTGGCTGCCCTCGGTCGCGGTGAGGGTGACGAACCCCGGAGTGAGCCCTTGTATCTCGTTACGGGGGCCGAAGGCGACGCTTCCGCCGTTGCTGCTCTTCTGGGTCCAGGTGACGGCCATGGGCTGGCTTGCGCCCCCTGCGTTGAGACGTGCTTCGGTGTCGAGCTGAATCACTTCGCCCACGCGAACTTCCGGCACCGTCGTCGTGGCGCGTATGAACATGTCGTACAGCTCAGGGTAGGTGTAGAAGAATGAAGGCCCGATTTCGTAGGGTCCAAAGACAAAATTACCCAGGTTCTGAGTGATTTTTCCAAAGAGCAGATCGATACCCGCAGAGACGCCGGACTTGAGCTTCGCCTGCCCTGCAATCCCCGGCGCTGGCGCAATCACCGCTCTGACTTCAACACCGGCCTTGGCCCCGTCCGCTCTGATCCACGCACTGGCGACGCCCAGCAGGGTGAGTGCCACCTTGGGTCGCCCAGCCGAGATCCATAGGCTGAGCTCCGCATCAACAACGGGCGGGGGGATGGAGAATGTGTAGTCAAACGCGTGCACCAACGTCCAGGCGCCGTTCTTGTACCAGGGGCCAACCGTGGCCGTAGCGCTGCCACTGACCTGCTGTGTCACCTTTCCAGCGGCCTTGGCCGCGATGTCGAGCTCGAGTTCGAGATCAGCGGTGACTGCGAGCGGCCCTAGTGGCGTCAGCGGGATCCGCACCGTGGGGGTGAACTTTTCCACATAGTTGAAGCTTGCGCCCGCCTGGAGCGTGGCCGTGAGCGAGCCGTCCACCTGTATCGTGGGGACAACCTTGAGCTCGTTCACCGTGTTGTCCCAGTTGAGCTTGAGAGTTTCGTCAAACGTGATCCGCACGTTGATGGAGCCGTTCAGAAGAACCCCCGGTTCGCCGTTGGGCCCGGTGATGTAGGAGTTATCGAATTCGATGGGGATGACATAGGCGAGCTCGTCAGCCAACTTGGAGGCCTTGCCTATGCTCACGCCGGGCAGCGCGGGAGGCATGTGCTCGAAGGCGGCGGGCAAGACCGTCACGGTGCGCTCGAGGTCTGCGCTGCTGAACACGTCGGAGAGCTGTATGTGCCCCGTCTGCACGGTGGTTGTTGCACCGTCGCTCGAGACACTGACGACCTTGCGCGCGAACTGCGTGGTGCCGTGGTTTGCGACGATGACGTCACCGGCCGACAACGCCATCACTGCACCCGCGAGCGTCACCGAGCCATCGGTGATCTGGGAGATGGTCACCGTCCCGTCTGCGGGGAGCACCTTGACGTTGCT
>RGZZ01000642.1 GCA_010028905.1 Pseudomonadota bacterium
GCCAGCACGGCGCCGATGACGCGCGCGCGCAAGCCGAGTCGGCGGCACGCGCCCCCGCGACGGCAAAGGGCGAGGAAGAGGCGAAGGCCTCCGACGCCACCGCCGTGGGTCGCGCGAGTGGCGACAGCGAGGGGCACCAGGCCGCCCTCGACCGCGCGAAAACCTTCGATCTGCAGCGGGGCCGGGATGCCTACCGCACTGAGCGCCTGAACGCGCCGCCACGGTTGCGGGAGACGACCTCTCTCTACGAACGCAGCGGGGGCCTCGACGGACTGCTGGCCGCCACGCACCTCGAGGGCCTCGCCCAGGCGCACGTGAGCATCCCGTCACCGCGCCGATCGTGCGCTCGATCTCAGGCCCCCGTTGCCCCCAACGAAGCCTCGCGCTACTGGGAGGGATACTGGCGCTGCTATGACGAGGGGTACCGTCACGCGTACGTCGAGGAGTTCCGCGCCGGGTACGCCCGCGGGTGCGCCGAAGGCGAGCAGCGGGGCATCGCTCGGGCGCAGCGGCTCGACTACGACAGCGAGATGGCGGCCGCACGCGAGCACGGGTACCGCGAGGGCTATGCGGCATCCCACGACAGCGCCTACGCCAGCGCGCGTGCCGCGGCGTACACCCCGGCCCATGCCGGTGCCTACACCGCAGCCCACGACGAGACCTACGCCCCCGCCTATGCGTCAGCGTTCGAGCGCATCCGCGGGGAGGCCTATTCCGCCGCATACACCCGCCTGCGCGAAGCGGCGCGAACAGCCGCAAGATCAGCGCGGTACGACGCGGAGTACCCGACGTTCGCGGTCTGCTGGTACCTCCGCGGTCGCCAGCTCGAAGCCGATGACTTCCGCCAGCGCCCCGTGCGCATCATGGGCGTCGATGCGAGCACACTGAGCGCCAGCGGGGCCGACCCCGCGGGGAGAGAGGTCTCGTTTCGGGTGAAGCTGCGCAACTTCTCGAACGCCTCGGTGGCCCGCGAGCGCTTCATCTACGCGGTCGACTGCACGCCCGCAACCGCCCTCGTGCGGGTCGACCCCCGCCCGGGACTGACCCGTGCGCTTCACCCGGAGAGCGAGGTCGATGTGGCCGACATGGTGCGCATCCGCCTCTCCGACGCTGTGCGAGGGACGGTTCGCGTCACCCTGAAAGTGTCGTTGGGAAGGCGAGGGCAGATCACCGACACCGCGGTGGTCGACGTGGATGTGCCGGCGTCGAAGTAAGTCGGGGTGGCCAGGCCGGCAGCGATGCTCGCGGGAACGGCAACCCAGAAAACCGTCATTGACAAACATACCCCACTGGGGTATGTTTCATGCGTGCGCGTGACGTTTGTAGAGGCACCGAGCTTCAGCGCGGCTCGAGACGACTACTTCGAGACCGATGAGGTATTTGCTCGCTTCCAAGAAGAGCTGGCGCGAAATCCAGAAGTCGGGCCCGTCCTTGTGGCGACGCACGGCGCGCGTAAGATCCGATGGGGTCAACCAGGCACAGGCAAGCGAGGAGGGCTTCGCGTGATCTACGCCTGGTGGCCGAGACACGCGCAAATCCTCCTTCTGGCGGTGTACCAGAAGTCGATCCGTGAAAACCTGGACGCAAGAGAGAAACAAATCGTGGCTTCGCTGATGCGCGCTTACGAGAAGTACTTGGAGGAGAACGTCAACCGTGAGAAATGAAGAGAAATCGGTATTCGCACTCCTGAAAGAGGGTTTGGAGAGCACGCTGGAGAGGGTCAAGACAAAAAGGCCGCTTCGCGTCACCCAGGTCGACATTCCAGACCCTCCCCCGGTCTATTCGTCACAAGACGTGGTGCGTCTGCGCGCGCGGCTCAACATGAGCCAATCCGCCTTCGCGGCACTGCTGGCCGTCTCTCGCCGGGCCGTGGAGAAATGGGAGCAGGGCGAGAGACACCCCGCAAGCGGCAGCGCGAGACTGATGCAGTTCATCGAGCATCCGGGTCTGCTCGATCAGTTCGCCCCGAGGGAGGCCGAGCCTGCTCCGCGTATCCGCAGCGCAGGTACCCGACATGCACGCTGACGAGTCTCGCGAAAAGTGGGGCCAACGGTGAGCCTGGCGCGCACGGCGCCCACGAAACAACAGATCATTTCGCACACAAACTGCTAGGAGTGCCACACCATGGGCGCGGTCCTGCGGAGCGCTCGAGGTGCGAGAGGGGTGCAGGGCGAGGGGCTTGTCGAACAGGTTGTTTTCTTGACGAGACCGGCGAAGAAGCTGCCGCACCGCGTGGCAGCGTGTTCGCTTTGCGTCATGGGGTATGACGAGATGGGGCACACGTGTTGACTCCCTGCTGGGTGGCGACGCGATCCCTGACGTCGAAGGCGCATTGGGCCTGCAAGTGCCTGCGCTGACGC
>RGZZ01000643.1 GCA_010028905.1 Pseudomonadota bacterium
TGTCCGAGCAGCAGGCCGATCACCGCGGCGCGCAGGCGGATATCCCACTGGGCCTGCGCGTGGGTCGAGAACCAGCGGGTCAGGGGAGGCCAGTCGTAGTGACGGTCGCCCACGGCGTGGGCGCTCTCGGCGCTGATGAGCCGATCGCGGTGCAGGCGGAAGGTGTGGATCTCGAAGTCGTGCGAGCTCGGGTCGGCGTTGAGCTCGTCGAGGTACGACGAGCGCAGCGAGAGGTCGCGCGCTTGATGGTGCGGCGTGTAGGGGGCGAGAAAGCCTGCGCCCTGATGCGGGCTGGCCAGGCAGAAGAGGCGGGCCACACGCAATCCGCGCGGGCGCAGATGGCGGGCGGCTTCGCGGGTGACGATACCGCCCATCGAGTGGGCGATGACGTCGACCTTGCCGTCGCCCAGCGCGTACAGCGGCTCCGCGCGAGCGGCGAGGCGGTCGCCTTGAACACGGATGGGCAGGACGGGGTGACATGCCTGGCTGATCACGCGCCCCTGCGTGTCGGTGGCGCACGCCGCGATCGTGCGGCGAAAGCCGTCGAGGGCGAACGCCGGCATCATGAATCCCGGGTGGATGATCACGGGGCGCGGAAGGGGCGTGGGAGCCTGCGCCCAGGCGGTGAGTGCGTGCCGCGCCTCGTCGAGCGTCGGGGGTGTGTGGGCGTCGAAGCGCAGCAGGTGAGCAGCAGGCTTTGAGGGAGCGGGTTCGGTGCGCACAGGAACGGGTTCGCCCGTGCTGCCGCCCTCGCCTGCCGCGCCCTTCGCCGACGCGCGGTGCAGGAGACCTGGGTATGTCGCTGCCGCCCTCGCCTGCCGCGCCCTTCGCCGACGCGCGGTGCAGGAGACCTGGGTCTGTCGCTGCTGCCCTCGCCTGCCGCGCCCTTCGCAAACACGTGCGAGAGGAATCTCGCGACGTGCTCTGCCGCGCCCTCGCCTGCCGAGAGGCTTCAGGGCAGGACCAACGGCATCGGCGCAGAAAGGGGAGCGCTCCATGATCCGTCGTCTTGTGCTTCTCGCGATCGTCATCGTGCTCGCCGCGGCCTGCTGGGCCCCCGTGTTCGCCAAGGTCGACTTTCGCGGCTTCGACTTCGAGGCGCATCGCGGCGGACGCGATGAGCGTCCGGAGAACACGCTGGCCGCGTTCCGGCACGCCATCGAGCTGGGCGTCACCACCCTCGAGCTCGACGTGCAGCTCACCCGCGACCTCGTCCCCGTGCTGGGCCACAACCCTCGCCTGGTGTACTCGGTGACCCGCGACCCCAACGGCAGGTGGCTCACGCCGGCGCACGAGCCCGTGGTGCACAACCTGCTGCTCTCTGAGGTCGAGACCTACGATGTGGGCGGCATCAACCCGGCCGACACCGAGTACTACGCCGATCACGGCAAGACGCAGAAGGTCTCGCCGCACGAGCGCGTGCCCACCCTCGACGCGCTGTTCGACATGGTCGAGAAGATGGGCAACACGCGGGTCTGCTTCAACGTCGAGACCAAGTCGTACGCCACCGAGCCGTCGTACGGCACCGATCCGTACACGTTCACGGCCATCGTGCTCGAGGTCATCAAGCGCCATCACCTCGAGAACCGCTGCATCATCCAGTCGTTCGACTGGCGTACGCTCATCGAGACGCGTCGCCTCGACAAGTCGATGACCACGTCGGCGCTCACCTGCGAGGTGCCTGAGTGGGGCGAGGAGGGCTGGTACCGTCATGTGGGCGAGAAGGGGTGCTCGCCGTGGATGGCGGGTCTCGACATCGACGACTACAACGGCGATTATGTGAAGGCGGCCCACGCCATCAACGCTGATATCGTCTCGCCCTACCTCGTCGAGCTCACCCCAGCCCTGGTGGCGGAGGCCCACACCTTCGGCATGAAGGTTGTGCCGTGGACGGTGAACAAGCGCGAGGACATGGAGCGGCTCATCGGCTGGGGGGTCGACGGCCTCATCACCGACCGTCCCACGCTGCTCAAGCAGGTGCTCGACGCCCGGGGCATCACCTACTGATCAGGCTTCATACTCTTCGAGCCAGGGATCGCTCAAGGGGTGGCCGTGCAGGTCGATGTTGACCACCTTCCCCTCGTACGACTTCACCGGCACCAGCGACTGGCGCAGCGAGTGCCCCACCACCACGCCCTTCACCCCGAGGCGCGCCAGCATCTGATCGACCTCGCCCTCTGACGGCTTGGGCACAGGCTTGCCGGTCTTGTGGTCGACCCCGTAGATGCGCCGTCCCCACACCCACTCGTCGATGACGGCGTCGCGCGCATCGCGGGGCAGGCTGGCGATGGCGTCGACGGGCTTCCAACAAGCAGGCGAGTCGGGCACCGAGTGGCTGTA
>RGZZ01000644.1 GCA_010028905.1 Pseudomonadota bacterium
TGCATCACCCTCGATCGCCCGCGTGCCCTCAATGCACTGAACATCGAGATGATTCGCGGCATGTGTCAGGCCCTCGATGCCTTCGAACAAGATGCGCAGGTGACGCGCATCATCATCGACAGCGCGAGTCCCAAGGCGTTCTGCGCTGGCGGCGATATCCGCGCGGTGGCGGCGCTGGCCGCTGAGGGGCGCTACGACGAGGCGCATCGATTTCTGGCCGAAGAATATGTGCTCGACCGCCGCATCGCCGAGTCAGCGAAGCCCTGTGTCGCCCTCATCGATGGCTACGCCCTGGGCGGGGGGCTGGGCATCTCGGTGAACGGTCGGTATCGCGTGGTGACCGAACGGGCCACGCTTGCCATGCCCGAGACCATCATCGGCTTCTTCCCCGATGTGGGGAGCAGCCACTTCCTCTCGCGCCTTTCGTCGCACGTGGGAGAGTGGCTCGGGCTCTCTGGCGCGTTCATCGGCGGGGCCGACGCAGCCGTCATCGGCCTGGCCACACACTTCGTTTCGAGCGCGCGGCTTGCGTCGCTGCGCCAGGCCCTGGTCGATTCATCGTGCGACACAGAGAACGTTCTCTCCCAGTATCGCGAAGAGCCGCACTCGTTTCGCATCGCCGCCCTGCTGCCCCAGATCGACGCGGTGTTCAGTGGCGTGACGGTGACCGAGATGATGACGCGTCTGGCCCGAAGCGGCACCGACTGGGGGCGCGAGACCCTGGCCCAGCTCGAGGCCTCGTCGCCATCGAGTCTCGAGGTCACGCTCCAGCTCATCCGCGCTGGTGTGTCCTCGACGCTTTCGGAATGTCTCGATCGAGAGCTCGAGGCGGCGTGGCACCGCGTTCGGCATCCGGATCTCGTGGAAGGCGTGCGGGCGCAGCTCGTCGACAAGGATCGCGCCCCGCGATGGACCCAGGAGGGCCGCAGCGCCTGACCGCGCGCGAATGCGGCGATGGGGCAGGCGGCTTCGGTTGTGACGCGCCGCCTCTCAGCGGTTGCCGTGCACCCGGTCGCTGAGCCCCTCCACCGCAATGAGCAGCGACTGGCGCACGGGCTCCACCAAGGGCGCGATCAAGAGCCCCGTGGTCTCGACGGCGCGGCTCACCAGCGGACCCACTGCGTCGCGCACGGGGTCGAGCGCTTCGCCCACCTTCTCTGTGTCGCGCCTTGCCTGCTCGACAAGCGGTTCCAGACGTCTTGCCGTCTCGGCGAGGGCGCGGCCCAGGGGGGCCAGCGGGGGACAGGCGGCGAGAAGCGCGGCCGTGTCTGCCTGGGCGCGCTCTTTCGCGAGACGTCCGGCGGTGTCGACGATCTGGGCGAGACCGTCTGGCGTGATGATCGACGCCGCGTCTGGGGTGAGAACGATGGCGCTCCACTCGATGGGGTCGAGCTTTGCCAGGCCCGCATCCATGTAGGCCTTGGGGTGGGTCGAGAAGCAGAAGCGGCGCAGCGCGCTCAGGCTGCACTCCATGCGGTCGAACCCCACGGGGTCGCGGGCACGCTCGGTCTCGAGGGCGTCCTGCAGCAGGTCGCGGGTGCGCAGCACCCAGGCCTTCCCCGCATCGCTCATGTGCGGACGGGTCTCGTCGACGAAGCGATGCATGTACTTGTCGCCGTACTCGAGGTAGTAGTCCGGCGGGGGAAGGTCTGGGTGGCGCTGCACGAAGTCTGCGTGTCGCGCCACATAGTAGTCGGCGGTGCCCACCCGCGACCGCAGATCGGCGGGAGGGGTGTAGGTGCCTACGGCTGGAAGGGGCACGGTTCACCCGCGAGACGGTAGAAGAGGCTGCCGTCGTAGAGACGTTCCATGGTCTCTCGGGTGATGACCCGCTCGGTCTTGCCGTCGTGCTCCCGATCGGATCCCGCGAGGGTCATGAGCAGCCCGAACTCGCCCTTGGCCGCCACGTTGCCCGCCCTGTCAGTGCGATTGGCGGCGATCATCGCGGAGACCTCGGCCTGGTTGAGGCAGCTGTCCTTGTCGGTGTCGTGCTTCTGGAAGATGGCGTCGAACTTGGCCGGGTCGAGTCGACCATCGGCGTCGTACACGCCGGTGTCGCTGCCGTGCTTGCCGGCGCTGATGCGATTCACCTGGATCTCGAGCGGGTTGTACCAGGGCGCGCCTGTCGACACGCCGAGCCCGGCGTTGATGAGGGTGGAGAACGCCGCCGCGCGCAGCGGTCCCACCCCGAGGGCGCGAAGCCCGTCATAGGTCTCGCCCACGGTGATGCGCCCGTCTTGATTGCGGTCGAAGAACTCGGCGTGCCGCTGAAGCGGTGACCACGTCTCCGGCTTGCGGGCGTCGAAGCTGTCGACGGGGGAGGGCTGCGCAGGCCCGGCA
>RGZZ01000645.1 GCA_010028905.1 Pseudomonadota bacterium
CCAGGCCAAGCCTGGGGAGAGGGGATGCGATGATGAGGTAACGAATCAGCAGCGGAAACTCTTCGTAGATGCCCAGCGGGCACGCCTTGCGGCGAAGCCCGTCCGGTAAAGGTTGATCACCAACCGGTAGCGAGTCTTGCGCGAGTCCGATCGTGAGGTCGGCCGCGAAGCGTAGACAGCGAACACGCGGGCCGCGTGATCGAGCCCCGTAAGAGGTACGCATGTGGCGGCGGACGCTGTCGAAATAGCGGAACGCAACACCGAAGCGCCCGAGGATCATGGGCGCCGAGGCACCACCGGGGTCGTAGAGCGGGGCACGCGTGTGAGGGCATCCCAGGAACCTGGGAGGTCTCGCCCCCTCCTCGTGAGAAGCGGAACATCGGGCTCTCCGCATGACAAACCCGAGGCCTGCGCGAGACGCTCGTCGAGCGCGCAGGAGCCCAAGCGGAACACGAACACGACGAGCACGCGAGGTACCGGTTCGCGAAGGCAACGAAGCGACCGGGACGGGCGGGTGAGAAGTCGGAGTCGCGCATGGTACCGAGGAAGCCGGGGAACTCGCCCCACGAGGACCGGGTCGAGGGAAGGCGCGACCGGAATCATGGAACCGAGTGAGGGATCGATGGCAGAGACACTGAGCTCTGGAAACGTCTCAACGAAACTCGCGCGGGTAGCGGACTTGGCGAGGGAGCACCCCGAGCGCGTCTTCATGTCGCTTCACCACGTCATCGACGTGGAGTGGCTGCGTGAGGCGCATCGGCGCACCCGGAAGGACGCAGCGGCGGGCGTGGATGGGCAAACGGCGGAGGAGTACGGGCGCGATCTCGAGAAGAACCTCGAGGCCCTGCTTGCGCGCTTCCGCACGGGCACCTACCGGGCACCGCCGGTGCGACGTGTGCACATCCCGAAGGGCGATGGGCGCACGCGCCCCATCGGCATACCGACGTTCGAGGACAAGATCCTCCAGCGCGCGGTCGCGATGGTGCTCGAAGCCGTATACGAGCAGGACTTCCATCCGGGCTCGTACGGCTTTCGACCGGGGCGCAGCGCGCATCGAGCGCTGCAAGCGCTGTGGGAGAGCGTCATGTCGATGGGAGGCGGATGGGTGTTGGAAGTCGACATCCGAAGCTTCTTCGACACGCTCGACCACGGCGTGCTCCGAAGCTTCCTCGACAAGCGGGTCACGGACGGCGTGCTGCGCCGTGCGATCGACAAGTGGCTGAAAGCGGGAGTGCTCGAATCCGGCGCGGTGACGCGGTCGGACGAAGGCACGCCGCAAGGAGGAGTGATCTCACCGCTCCTCGCGAACGTGTACCTCCACGAAGTGCTCGACCGGTGGTTCGAGGCGGACGTGAAGCCGCGGCTGCGAGGCCGTGCGCAACTCATTCGCTATGCGGACGACTTCGTCATCGTCTTCGAGGACGAAACCGACGCGAGGCGCGTGTTCGACGTGCTCCCGAAGCGATTCGGGAAGCACGGCCTCACGCTTCACCCCGACAAGACGCGCCTCGTGCGTTTCACGAAGCCGCGTCATGGCGGGAGAGCAGGCGATGACGAGCCGGAGAGCTTCGACCTCCTCGGCTTCAATCATCACTGGGGCCTCTCCAAGAAGGGGAACTGGGTGGTGCAACGAAGCACGGCGAAGGCGCGCCTCACCCGCGCGCTCGCATCCGTGCGGTCGTGGTGCCGGGATAACCGGCACCTGCCTTTGGCTGTACAATGCAAAGAGCTCGGGCAGAAAATGCGCGGGCACTACGCCTACTATGGCATCACGGGCAACCTCGCAGGACTCGAGCGCTTCGCGCGCGAGGTCCGATCGGTCTGGAGAAAGTGGCTCGCGCGACGTTCGCAGCGCGCCGCGATCACCTGGGACCGATTCAACGCGATGTCGACGCGCTTCCCACTCCCACGACCACGGGTCGTGCACAGCGCATCATTGATTCGAAGTTGCTCTCGACCCTTGCCGGCGTAAGGGGCTCGAACAACTAATCCTGGAGTTCGCACCTGCCCGAAGGCAGGCCGTACGGTTGTCGTCGTACATGCTTCCGGAGGCAGAGAGTCACAATCGAGCACCGTGACGATGCATGTAGACACCACGGATCGTGATTTCGACGTGCGTTCGGCGGGCCCCAGACGTCCGTGGTCGGGGTCGATCGTTCATGTTGTTCGTCGCTCACTCGAGGAGGGGCTGGGCCATCGAAGCCATCGCGAGCAGCGGGCGGCGCGCGAGCTTCAGGGTCCACTGCCGCGCCGAACGCACGAGTCTCCCGGGGATTTGCAGGAGAACTGCGCGGAGGCTCGGCGTCGACCATCGCGCGATCGCGGCGCATCGCGTCTGC
>RGZZ01000646.1 GCA_010028905.1 Pseudomonadota bacterium
ACGCGTGTCTTCGGTTCGAACCAGGGATCTGCCGAGCACGCCTGGAACTCATGCGGTATGCAGATTCACGACAGCTTCCTGGTCTACACCCCCACGACCGAGGCGCCGCTCTCCCGACCCCAGGCGCTCGACCGCGCGTCGTGGTCGACAGAGATGCAGGCCTGGCTCGCCCTGCACGATCCGACCCAGGCCTCGTTCACGCCGGTTCCCGCACCGGCCGAGGCGCCCTTGCCCTCATCGGCCAGCGTCATCGCCAACCGCAGCGGCCAGGTGCTGGGCGCGGGGCGGGTGCTCAAGAGCGACCAGTACCCTGGGCTGCATCGCATGAACCTGAACACGGGGCCCCATCCCCAGCCTCGTCTCACCGGTGCCCCCAACTACCGTGAGGTGAACGGCGAGAACATCCACGGGGTGGCCCAGCCCACCATCGAAGGCATCAAGGGCGTGCTCACGCAGGCGGGCGCAGGTCCCGACGGCAGCGGCAAGCCCGCGGTGTGGACGAGCCTGCGGGAAGAGCCCGTGGTCTATGTCAACGGCCGCCCCTTCAACGTGCGCGAGCTCGCCGGCTGGACGCGCAACATCGAGAACCCTGGGGCCACCACCGAAGAGGTCGAGCGCTCCGACGCGCAGCTCAAGGCCGACATCCAGGCCGAGCTCGCGCGCAACGGAAACCGCATCCTCGTGCACGATGAATCGCCGGATGGCAAGCTGGTGTCGCACTTTGAAGAGGTCAAGCCCGAGAACGTGAAGACCCCACGCGAGGTCTTCGACGGGTTGAAGGCCGAGGGGTACAAGGTCGACTATGCCCGCATCCCCATCACCGACGAGAAGGCGCCGGACATGGCCGACTTCACCGCACTGGTGAACCGCCTCAAGGACGTGCCGTCAGACCAGCCCGTCATCTTCAACTGCCACGCGGGGCGTGGGCGAACCACCACGGCCATGGTGATGGCTGGGCTCATGCAGCGCGCCGCCAAGGACGTGCCGGGCGACGAGGGCATCGCCAAGGAGCCCGCGGTGCGAGAAGACATCAAGGAGCGGGCGAACTATCGCACGGGCGACTATCGCGTCATCTTGAGCCTCATCCGAACCCTCGAGCGCGGTCCGAAGTCGAAGCAGGAAGCCGACGTAATCATCGATCAGTACAGCGGTCTGCAGAACCTGCGCGAGTCGATCCTCGACTACAAGCAGAAGGCCGAGACCGCCCCTGACGTGCAGCAGCGCGTCGAGGCGCGCGAGCGGGGGCAGCAGTATCTCGAGCGCTACTTCAAGCTCATCGCGTTCGACGCCTACGCCAAGGAGCAGGCCCCGACGGGCTACCAGAAGACGTTCGAGACCTGGATGAAAGAGCATCCGGCCTTGCCCCGGCTGCTCGACAACGTGCAGCTGGCCATGGGCTTCAACGAGAAGAGCAATGGCACAAGCGCCTACGCCTGAGGGCCCAGGTGGAGTCGATCTGCGACTCGACTGGAGCGCTTCGTCTGATGAGCCCCCCGTGCTCGCGCGCGACGCCGATGGCTTCGTCGAGTCCGTGAGCGGTGACGAGGCCTCGACCTTGACCGCGGGGAGCATCGACGACGCCCTCGCCGCGGAGCCTGTGGTGCCCGCGGGTTCCGAGTCGGTGAGCGCAGCGAGCGTCGTTGCGGCTCAGGCGCGTGATGCCTTCGAGGCGGCCGAGGAACGGGTGAGGGCCATCGAGGCCGCCTTCGATGTCTTGTCTGAGGAGCCCGTGTCGGTGGCGGGAGAGCAGCTGCGGCGCATACGTCGCGCCGTGGCGGGCGAGGCCCTCTCGCCGACCGACGTCGCGTCGCTTGTGGCTGAGGTGCAGAGCTACCTCGAGGCCCGTCTGGGTGAGGTTCGCGCGCGTCCCGTGTATGACCACGATCGCATGCGCGAGGGGCGTGCCCGTCTCGAAGAGGGCCTCGGTCTCTACCTCGAGATATGCCCGCTCATCGATCGCTGGGCAACATCGCGCGAGGCTGCGCTGGGCGACCTCATCGAGCGTCTCGAGGCCGCCGCGGCCCGCGCCCTGCAGCAGGCCCGCGACTGCTATGCGTCGGCGGTACCGGCGTCCACGCCCTAGAGGCTCGGCCGAGCTCCTGGCGCCGCGGCAGGAGATGCGCGTCAGCGCCTGAAAGCCATCGCTGTCATGCCACTGCTCACCGCACTTGCGCGCTTTCGCTACGTTTTCGCGGCCGTCTGCCTGGCGGTTGCCGCCAGAGCGGGTGGGGGGCAGAGCTACGGAGGCGGCTCGCGCTCATCGAGCAGCTCGTCTCGTTCGAACAGCGGTCCCAGCTACAGCGGTCCCAGCTACAGC
>RGZZ01000647.1 GCA_010028905.1 Pseudomonadota bacterium
AGCATCTCGGGCAGCGACCCGGCTTCCTCGCCGATGGCGGCCATCTGCACCACCAGATCGGGGAAGACCTTCACCGACTCGAGCGTCTCCGAGATGCGATCGCCCGACTGGATGTTTCGCGCCACCTTCGCAATCGATCGCGAGATCACGAGGTTGCCGGAAGAGTCGGCCACCAGCTGCAGCGACTGGAGAAGGGGCACGCCGCTCTTGAGCAGGGTGGAGAAGGCGCGACAGAACCGCGCGGCCGCTGCCTGCTGCACCATCGCCGAGAACAGGGGGGCATGGTAGAGCGAGAAGTCGAGCACGTAGCGCCCTGCTCTGGTCTGCAGGGCGATCTTGATGATCACCGCGATCATCACCAGAATCACGAATGTGATGCCCATCGCCTTCGGATCGCTGCACCAGGCGCTGCCCTGGATGAGCAGGTAGGTGAGCGGGTACTGGCTCTTGATGTCCATTCCCGAGTTCTGGAACATGGGGGTGAACATGGGCATCAGGAAGGCCAGCATGCAGTATCCGATGACGATGGTGAACAGCAGCACGAACGCGGGGTAGAAGAGCGCCCCCTTCACCTTGCGCTGCAGCGCCGTCTCCTTCTCGAGCATCTGGGCGAGGCGGGTCACGGTCTCGCTGAGGTTTCCACCGGCCTCGCCCACGCGAATCATGTTGAGGTACATCGAGTCGAACACGCGGGGGTGCTTCGCCAGCGCTTCCGAGAAGCTCACACCGTGCTGCAGGTCGCTGCCCGTCTGCTCGAGCACGACGTGCATCGGGCCGCTCTTCGTCTTCTTGTGCAGCAGGCTGAGGATTCGCATCAGAGGCAGGCCCGCTGAGAGGGTGGTTGCGAGCTGGCGCGTGAACAGTGACAGCGTCTTCTTCGAGACCCCGAAGAAGGGTGTGGCTGTCGCCTTCGTGTCTGGCATGGGCCGGGTCTTCGCGGCGCGCGGGAGCGGCGCGGGGGCTGCGGACGCGATCTCCTCGACGTGCAGCACGGTGAGCTTGCGCTCTCGCAGCAGGGCCACCACCTGATCTGCGTTGCGGGCAGTGAGCTCGCCCTGCTGGGAGCGCCCCTCGGCGTCAAGGGCCTTGTAGCGGAAGTGTGCCATGCGCCTGACGACCTCTCGCATCTGCATCGCCGCCCGATGAGCCTCTGTGCTGGCGCCGTGCGTCAGAACCTTGTCGCCGGCCGCGGCAACCTCCTGCCGGAGGAGGCCGTGTCGCGTGAGGGGCGGTCACGACATCCAGGCGGCCACCATCTCATCCATGGAGCGGCACTGGAACCCGCTTCGCTCCAGCCGTCGGATGATGCGATCGACCCCCTCGACGGTGTCGGCGCGCGAGGTGGTGGGGGGCGTCTTCGAGGGGTAGTTGCCCCCGTCGTGCAGCAGGATGATGTCGCCCAGCTTCGGGTCGGCGGCGCCCAGCGCCTCGACAACCTCGGGGCCGGGGTTTCGCCAGTCCTGCGATGAGCGGGTCCAGAGCACGGTGAGGTAGCCGCGGGCGCGCAGCTCGATCAGCACCCGCCGATTGAAGAAGCCCCAGGGGGGACGGAAGTACTGCGGGCGCTTACCCGTGGCCTTCTCGATGGCGTCGGCCGCGCGATCGATCTCCTCGCAGAGGCTGCGCGCGTCAAGCAGGGGAAGAGGGCGATGCGAGTGACTGTGGCTGCCGATGCTGTGCCCACGGCGTGCGATCTCGGCTGCTACCTCCGGATGTCGCTCCACCGCTTCGCCGACCAGGAAGAACGTCGCTTTCACCCGATGTCGGTCGAGCACGTCGAGAATCTTCGGGGTCCACTCTGGCGAGGGGCCGTCATCGAAGGTGAGAGAGGCCGCCTTGAACGGGAAGCGGACCTCGCGGATGGTGCCCTGTGGATCGCCCAGCCCCATGGTCTGATATCGGGGGATGAAGTACATCAGCCAGAGGCCGAAGAGTCCCGCGCAGATCGCGAGCGGCACCAGGGAATCGCTCAGGGTGGTGCGCGTGGAGAACATCCACGACAGGCGGCCGAGCACGGCGCCGCGCGTGTCGTCGCCGAGAGCGGTCAGGCCCGCGAAGAGAGCCACGTAGGCGCCGATGAAGCAGGCGGCCTGCTGGCGCAGGGTGGGCGCGTAGTAGTGCGACGCGACGAAGGCGCCGTACGCGGCCAGCACGAGACCGAGCGTGAACCAGAGCGGGAGGGCGGGCATATCGTTGGTACGGTTGTCGGGGGAGGCGCCTCCCCCTGCCTTGCGCGCGGGGGAGGCGCGTGCCGAGTGAAGAGGGTTACTTGCCGGCCTTGGCCGCCAGAGAGGCCTTCAGCTGGGTCATCT